>JBAQYH010000825.1:0-10649 GCA_049299935.1 Methylobacter sp.
CTTTAACGCTGCTGCTTCTCGGAGCCGCGACCGGTTGGCCAGCCCTGCTGCCGTCAACGGCTTATGCAGGCGACCCTGCCGTCGAGGGCCAATGGTCTCCGGTACGAAAACTGCCGTGGCGTCCGGTGAACTCCATCCTGTTGCCGACCGGTAATGTCTTGTTTTATCCGACCACCGACGACCGGGTTCTGTGGGACCCGGTAGCAGATACGTTGAGTACCGAAACGCCGAACACGGATGACGATGTGCCCCCGTTCGGCTACAACCCTTTCTGTAGCGGCCATTCGCAGATGGCCGACGGACGTGTGCTGATTACGAGCGGTGCCGTCAGCGACTTATTGGGTCTGCCCAACTCCAGCATTTACAATCCGGTCGATAATACTTTTACGCCCTTGCCGTACATGAACGGCGGCCGCTGGTACCCAACTCAGGTTACTTTAGGCAATGGCGACGTGGTGACCATGTCGGGCAATAAGGAAGACGGCACACGGAACACCATCCCGCAGGTCTGGCAGGTGGGCAGCAATTCCTGGCGCGATCTTACCGGCGCGGACCTGAGTATCTCGCTTTACCCCGCGGCGTTCCTGGCCTCGAACGGCAAGGTATTTGTGGCGACCGCCGTCTCACGCTATCTCAATACGACCGGCACCGGTTCATGGACGACGGTGGCCCAACGCAAGGTTTCAACCCGCGATTATTACGGATCGGCCGCCATGTACGACGTAGACAAGGTGATCTATACCGGAGGCGGTAAAACCCCGGTGTCGAGTGTCGAGACGATCAGCCTGAGCGATGCTACGCCAACCTGGAAAAGCGGAACTCCGATGCCGCAAAAACGTCTCCAGCACAATATCACCATTCTCCCGGATGAGACTTTGCTGGTCACTGGCGGCAGCAGTTCCTACGGCCTCGACACCGACGACGGCCCCAAGCCGGCTATCAATTACAACGTGTCCACAAAGATATGGACCACGTGGGCCATGGCGGCCGAATACCGGGGTTACCATTCCGGAGCCGTGCTTTTGCCGGATGCGCGCGTGGCGGTTATTGGCGGCAACAATCACCCGAGTCTCGAAATATTCTCCCCGCCCTATCTGTTCAAAGGCCAGCGGCCGACGATTAGCTCGGCACCGGAGAACGTAAAGTACGGCCAGCCGTTCTTCGTCGGTACGCCGGATGGCGCCAGCGTCGCCAAAATAAATTTGCTTCGGCTCTCCGCGGTAACGCATACGAAGAACATGAACCAGCGCATTAATAAGAAATTGGTATTTTCCCAGACGGTCGGCGGCTTGAATGTCACGCCGCCAACGAGCAGCAACCGCTGTCCGCCAGGGGACTACATGCTGTTCCTGTTAAACGCCAACGGCGTGCCCTCGGTGGCTAAAATTATTCGGATAAACAAATGACGGCGATTCAAGCATAGGATCTGGTTACAAATAACTTCCCGAAATCACTATTTTCGGTCGTCAAGCCGTTCGTGCTGACCCTTCGACTACGCTCAGGACTAAAGGCCTTGTCGAAGCATGATCGGTTTGACGCGGTGGGTCGAAATTTTTCCGCCCACTCTTCGACAAGGCTCTCCTGAGCGCAGCCGAAGGGCTCAGGGCGAACGGAAAAATTTCATCCGATCCATGTCGGGAAGTTATTACTGACCATATCCATAGCGGCAAACCCTTCTGTTGCAGCGGACACGGTAACACGGTTCCGCTGAATTTTTTATCAGGTTTGCAAGGCTTCGGCCTTGGTGCTTTAGTTGGAACTGAGTTATAGGGGAGTTGAACTATGAAAAAAATATGGCTGCACCCATTCATTCTATTGACAGGCATGCTGATGTTCTCAGCGACGGCGGTTTCCCAAGAGCCGCCAGAGCCAACGCAGTCGATGGATGCCAAAGATCGTCTGATAGCCAAAGGACGTAAGCTGTTTTTCAAAGAGACCTTCGATGGCAATGGCCGAACCTGCGGCACCTGTCATCGCGCGGAAAATAATTTAACTATCGATCCTGAGTTTATCGCCACTCTTCCTGACGATGATCCTCTCTTTGTGGCGGAATATAGCCCTGAATTAATGCAGAATTTTGAAAATCCGAAATTAATGCGGGAATTCGGACTCATTATGGTCAATAGCGACGGTTTCGATAATCCGGCGAACAAATTTACTATGCGTAGCGTGCCTCATGTGTTTGCACAAAACGTATCGATAAACAGCCCTCAAGGGCCGCACTTGGGGTGGTCCGGCGATGGCTCGCCGGGCAACGGCTCGTTGCGTTCATTTGCGACCGGCGCAGTTATACAACACTTTACCAAGACGACATTGCGGCGCAAGGGCGTAGATTTTCGTTTGCCGACAGCAAAAGAATTGGATGCGTTAGAGGCCTTTATGCTCTCTCTTGGACGGCAGGAAGATTTGGTGTTGCCGCTAGCGCTTAAGAGTGAGGTGGCGCTTGAAGGGCAGGACTTATTCCAAAACGAAGGCCAGTGTTCGTCATGTCATGTCAATGCAGGCGCGAATAATGCTCTTAGCGACAGCGGCCCCGGTAATTTAAATTTCAACACCGGTGTAGAAAACCTTCCTGACCCGCCGGCGGTTCTCAGCGGCGAGATTTATTCTCCCGACGATGGCGCGGGAACGCCCGGAAACGGTGAATTTAATACCCCGTCGCTGGTGGAAGCGGCCGATACCCCGCCGTTTTTCCATAACAATTCGGTTAAGACGATCGAGGATGCAATCGCTTTTTATAATAGCGATGCTTTCGCCACTTCACCGGGGGCGTTAAAAGTAAACTTCGAAAGCCTGGATAAATATCAGGTCGCTGCAATCGGGGCGTTTTTGCGGGTCATTAATACCTTGCATAACATTCGCGAGGTTAACGCAATGCTTAATGCCGTGGTCAATAATGAAACGCTGGCCGGTGAACATCCCAAAAGCCTGGCGAGGCGGGCAGTCTTCGATATTCAAGACGCCATTACGGTGCTTTCGGATGGAGCGCTGCATCCAGAGGCGGTTACCTATTTAAAACAGGCCAGAGTGCTTACCAATAAGGCCGTGCGTGAGCCCGAAAACCGGATTGTGCTTGCAAGCAAAGCCATCAAAAAAATGAATAAGGCGAAGAGCGAACTTATCGAGTAACCGTTTATGCGGTAGGCTGAAAAACACCCGATCTCGCCGCCGCTCGAGCCGGCTTGTTCAGGCCTGTCTACGCGCCATTTTTTCGTTTATAAACACCCATGAAGGCAAAACACAAGGCCCCGTAAAACGACAGAACCGAACACAGAATTAGATATTTGTTATCCGTCTCGATCCAGCCCCATAGCGAAAATAAGGACAAGAAAACCAAGAAATGAAGAGCAATAAACTGTATTTTCGACAACCTTGTAAGGTTAAGCACAACACCCTCCTTATTGAATATTTATTGTTATTGATGTTCGCGAAGCGGCATAGGTAACCGCGCATTCGCTGAAATTTGGTGCGCGAAGAAATGGACGCGCATTGTTAGACACTCCCCATGTTTCAGTAGGTACGCCAAGCCCATTCTCATCAAGAATCCCATTGCCGTTGGCATCGTGATACGCGACAACGGCATACTGCCCATAAGGAATGGCGATTCTATAAACCGCCGGTGCACAGTTAGCGGCAGCCAAATTGAAGGCCTCTTTAGCCACGGCTTGATCAATATTCATGAAATGGCTTTCATTGTCGTAGACAGCCAGCATTATGTTCCCTTGGCATGACGAAACACCGGCGATTCTAATTTCGAATACTTCAGCAGTTGAACCGTAAGCAATGCGGGTCAATGACATTAATCCGCAAAAAAGTAAGATTGACTTATTGATCATGAGTTATGGGCGAAAGTCTAGCGTGGAGCCAACCGTGCGGCACGGAAAGGCCATCCAAGCGCGAAGCGCGAGGTGGCGTTTCCGGCCTACATGGTTAATCAACAGTCCGTCCAATCAACTCGCCCAACTTAACCTTTTCCCCCGCTTTAAACTCGGCATCCCACTCAGCCTTATCCTTGCCAAACAAAACAATAATCGTAGACCCCATATTAAACCGCCCCATTTCTTCGCCGATTTTTAGCGTGGGCGCATCATCGCCATACTGCCAGCTTTGCACTTCGGTGATGCTAGGCGGTGTGACCACACCATGCCAGACGGTTTCTACGCTGGATACGAATATTGCGCCGACCAGTATCAATGCCATCGGGCCTGAATCCGTGTCGAATATCGCGGCGACGCGTTCATTCCGGGCGAATAATCCCGGTACGGAGTTGACGGTTGCCTGATTCACGCTGAATAACCTGCCGGGAATATGCACCATTTCCCTTAAGGTGCCGGTTAGCGGCATGTGCAGGCGGTGATAGTCTTTTGGGGACAGGTAGATGGTGGTGAATACGCCGTCATTAAACGGTTCGGCGCGGGCTGCATCGCCGCCCAGCAAGTCGGTCGCGGTAAAGCTTTTGCCTTTGGCCTGGAAGATTTCGCCATCGGTAATCTCTCCAGCTTGGCTGACTGCACCGTCGGCAGGGCAGGCGATCGCGTTTTTTTCCGCGCTGAACGGCCTAACGCCGGGTTTTAGCTCACGGGTGAAAAAGTGGTTAAAACTTTTATAGAAATTGATGTCCTGCTCCAGCGCTTCATCCATATTGACGCCGTAATGCTTGATGATCTGTTTGATAAACAGGTTTTTCCAGGCTTTGTTTTCGCAGTGGGTCAGTTTGCTCATCATCGCGGACAGGGCATGATGCGGTAAAACGTATTGGGGCAGGGTGGTCAGGGTTTCTTTGATGTTCATGAATTGTAATTGTCGGGTGTTTTGCCGCTTAAGAAATACGCGAACGCGATGATTTCCGCGACGGCAACATAGAGTTCATTGGGGATTTCATCGCCTAACGGGATTTGAGCTAGAATTCTTGCCAGTTCCGGCTCGGTTTGTAGCGGTATTCCGTGTTCTTCGGCGATTTGCAGGATTTGTTCTGCGGTAAGACCCGAGCCTTTGGCGGTCACCTTGGGCGCATTCTTGCCGTCGTATTTTAACGCGACGGCAATGTCCGAGGTGTAGTAGGTCTTAGCCATGATGATCTAGGTGATTGCCGCAAAAAGAACAGTATCCACGAAAATCACGAAAGGCACGAAAAATACAATATGTTCGTGTTTTTTGTGTTTTTCGTGGACGATGCTTTTTGGCTGATTCATTATTAAATCACTTAAGGCAGCGTAACCAGTTCCGGCGCTTGCCAATCGGGATTTTTATGTTCCACGACGACGGTGGTGTAGATGCCGCCGCGCACGTTAAATTCAGCGCGGATACGCATGAAGTTGGGCGCTATGGCTTTTACGAGGTCGTCGAGGATTTCATTGGTGACCGCTTCATGGAATGCGCCTTGGTCGCGGAATGCCCACATGTACAGTTTAAGCGCTTTGAGTTCCACGCACAGCTTTGCGGGTATGTATTCGATCTGGATGGTGGCAAAATCCGGTTGGCCTGTCTTTGGGCACAGGCAGGTGAACTCAGGCACGTCGATGCGGATGGTGTAATCGCGGCCTGGTTTTGGGTTGTCGAAAGTTTCCAGATCTTTGCTTGGTTGTGTTGTCATTTTTAGCTTATAAATAGAGAGGGTATGTAAAAAAAGTCGAAACTCGGTAATAATACTCGATTATTTTAATTCAACTGTTGGGATATTCATACCAGTACTATGAAACTGGAAAAAATCAAACTTTCGGGTTTCAAATCCTTTGTTGATCAAACGGTCATTCCTATTAGCGGTAATCTGACCGCCATCGTCGGGCCTAACGGTTGCGGCAAATCCAATATTATCGATGCGGTGCGCTGGGTGATGGGCGAAAGTTCGGCCAAGCATTTGCGCGGCGGCAGTATGGCTGACGTGATCTTTAACGGCTCGTCGGGACGCAAGCCGGTCAGCACGGCTTCGGTCGAGCTGGTTTTCGATAACACCGATAGCAAGCTGGGCGGCGAATATTCGCAATACGACACTATCGCAATCAAACGCCAGGTCAGCCGTGACGGCACGTCGTTGTTTATGCTGAACGGTTCGCGTTGCCGCCGCAAGGACATCACCGACATCTTCTTGGGCACCGGTCTCGGTTCAAGAAGCTATGCGATCATCGAGCAGGGCACTATTTCCCGTATGGTCGAAGCCAAGCCGGAGGACTTGCGGATTCATATCGAGGAAGCGGCGGGCGTGTCCAAATACAAGGAACGCCGTAGCGAAACCGAAACCCGGATGAGACATACCCGTGAAAATCTGGAGCGGCTGGACGATTTGCGCGACGAAGTTGAAAAGCAAATCAAGCATCTGCAAAAGCAGGCCGAAAAAGCCGAAAAATATACCGAGCTGAAAAAACAGGAACGCCAATTCAAGCTGGAACTGCTGGCGATGCGCTGGAATACCTATCATCAGGCCGCAAAGCAATTGGATGCAAAATTGCAGGAAGTGGCCCACGAGCATAACCGTCTGTTTGTAGAACTGCGGGACATCGATAACAACATCGAAACCAAACGTGCCGAACATAAAACCCAGCAACAGCAGACTAACCGTTTTCAGGGCGATTATTACCAGATCGTTGCCGAAGTCAGCGGCCTTGAACAGACCATCAAGCACGGCGAAAGCAGCCGTGAACAAACCACGATTGAAGTTAATCGCTTACGCCAGCAGGCCGACCAGTCGTTAAAAGAACTCGAAGCCGATGTGCAGCAGCTGGAAGAAATCAAGCAGGCCTTGTTTGAAGCGGAAGAAGCGTTGATTGTTGCCGAGGAAAGGCAGGAAGACGTTTTATACAATCAGCAGGAAGTGCAGCAGCAAAAAAGTTCCTGGCAGGAGCAATGGGAAGCGTACCGGACTACAAGCTCAAGTTACAAAGAACAGGCTGAGGTGCAGCGGGTAAAATCTGTGCAGCTGGAAAACCAAAACCGCCAGTTGCAAATCCGTCTGGATAAGTTGCAAGGCGAACGTAGCGAGCTGGAGTCCAGCGAGTTGCAAAGCGAGATCGAATCGCTGGATGCCGGCATTGAGATCATCGAGATGCAACGCGCCGCGTTTCATCAGCAGCTTGAGGATTTGCATCAGCAGATACGCGAGCAGCGGCAACAGATCAAGCAGTATCACGATGAACTGCATACGCGCCGTTCGGAAATGCAAAGCGTAAACGGCAAGATTACTTCGCTGGAATTATTGCAGCAGCATGCGATGGGGAAAGATAACAAGCACCTTAGCGCATGGCTTGCGTCCGTGGATTTGGTTGAAAACCGCCGTCTTGCCGAGTTTCTGGATGTGCAAGCAGGCTGGGATACGGCGGTTGAAACGGTTTTGGGTAGTTATCTTGAGGCGATTTGCATAGAAAGTGCCGACCAGGTTATTCCGGGCTTGCAGCGCTTGACGGATGAATCGTTGATGCTGATTGAGACCGGAACCAATACGGTTGACGTAAGCGGTACAAAGCCCTCTCCAGAGGGAGAGGGTTGGGTGAGGGGAAATCAAAGTAAGGAAGATAGCTTATTTGAATCCCCTCATCCCAGCCTTCTCCCTGGGGGAGAAGGAGCCCATGTTCCGATGCTGCTGGACAAGGTTAAAGCACCGTGGGATTTGAGCAATTTACTGGCCGGGGTTTACTGCGTCGATGATGCCGAAACGGCGAGAACCTTATCCAGCCAACTGAAAGCTCATGAATCGGTCATCACCCCGGACGGCACCTGGTTCGGTTCCGGCTGGATCAAGATAATCCGCGCCAAGGACAGCAAAACCGGCGTGTTACAGCGCGAGAAAGAATTGCGTCTGTTAAAGCAGCGGCAGGAAGAGCTGCACATCGAAATTGAATCGTTTGAAGACCAGCTGGAATCCGCCGAAACCGGCTTGAAAGACGCGGAAGTCCAGCGTGAATCGATTCAGCAACAGGACAATAGCCTGGGCGCCGAGTTGTCGGTAAAAAGCGCCGAATTCAGCGCGCATTCTGCCCGGCTGGAACACCAGCAACGCCGCCTGGGGCAGGTCTGTAACGATATTGACGATATAAGCCGAGAGACGGCTGAAAATGCCGAGATTATCGCCGAGTCCCAGATGTTGCAGGAGCAGGCCGAACAGGTCATGGCCGAGCAGGAGCAAAAAAAGCAAAGCCTGGAGGCGTTAAACCAGGATTTGCAATCCCAGCAACAGCAAATCGATCAGTCAGCCAATGAAGCCAGACAACAGGTTTACAGCCTCAAGTCGCAAATTGAATCGCTGCGTTCTTCCGAAACCTTAACCGGCAAACAGCTGGAGCGTTTGCAACTGCAACACCAACAGTCGGTGGAGCGCATCGCCGAGTTGGAGAACAATCTGCAACAAACGCTGACCCCGATGGACGAGGAAAAAAAGCAGCTGGAGCAGATGGTTGTGGATAAGGAGCAGCTGGAAACGTGCCTGAAAAAGCAGCGTCAGCTACAAGAAGACCTTGAAGCGGAAATTACCCAGCTATCCGAACAACATATCCGGGTGCAACGCGCCTTGGAAAAACAGAAAGAAGCGTTGGACACGATTCGCTTTGAATTGCAGGAAAGCAAGGTGCGCCAGCAAACCGTCAACGAGCAGCTGAAAGAAATCGATGCGGATGTCGAGCAGGTGCTGCAAAACCTGCCGGAACAGGCCGAAGAGAACAGCTGGAAAAGAACGGTTGACGACTTATTGGCTCAAATCGAAAGATTAGGTACTATTAACCTGACCGCGATAGAGGAATACAAGGCGCAGTCGGAGCGGATGGATTTTCTTAATGAGCAACATGCCGATTTAATCGAAGCCTTGCAAACCCTGGAACAGGCGATCAGCAAGATCGATAAAGAAAGTCGGCTGCGTTTTAAAGAAACATTCGATAAAATAAACACCGGCTTGCAGGAAAAGTTCCCCAAATTATTCGGCGGCGGTCACGCCTATCTGGAATTGACGGAACAGGACGAGCTGGAATCGGGCGTAAACATTATTGCCAGACCTCCCGGTAAGAAAAACAGCTCCATACATTTGTTGTCCGGTGGAGAGAAAGCACTAACGGCGGTAGCTTTGGTGTTTTCGATTTTCGAACTCAATCCGGCGCCTTTTTGTTTGCTGGACGAAGTCGATGCGCCGTTGGATGATGCCAATGTCGGGCGGTTTTCGAAAATGGTTGAAGAGATGTCGGCCTCTGTGCAGTTTTTGTATATTTCCCATAACAAAGCAACGATGGAAATTGCAAAACAGCTGGCAGGTGTTACTATGAAAGAGCCGGGCGTGTCCCGGATGGTCGCAGTTGATATTGAAGAAGCAGTTAGTCTGGCGGAAATCTAATGGATAAAGAAATTTTAAGAATTGTAATTATTGCAACCGGCATGGTTGTGGTCATCGGCATGTTAGTTTGGGCTTATATAAAAGACAAAAAAGCCCAGGAAAATATGGAGCTATACGATGACGATGAGAGCGACTATGCCGATGAATCGTTGGAGATAGATTCTGACTTTGATATTACCCCGCTGGGAGCGGCAAAAAGCAATGCCGGCATTCATGCGCATGACAAGTCGGATCGTTATTACGATGAAGACGATGAAGATGATACCTACTATGAACAGGATGACGACGTAGAGCCGCCGCCGCGCGCTGCCGCACCGGCGATTATTCAGTTCAGCATTATCACCAAGGCGGACGAAGATTTTAACGGCGCTGATTTGGTTGAAGCCTTTAAAATGGTCGGGCTTGAATACGGTAGTTTGAAAATATTCGAACGCTTGGACGCCAACCGGTTGGTCGATTTCGGCGTGGCTTGTATTGTAGAGCCGGGCACATTCCCTGATAAAGATTTAGACCAGTTTTACTGTCCTGGCATCGTATTTTTCATGCAGCCCGAAGCATTGGATGATGCACCGGCCGTTTTTGACGACTACATAGAAACCATCAACCTGCTGGCCGCAAAATTGGATGGTGTGGTCCTCGATCATAGACGGCAGCCGTTGACCGAAGCGACCATTCAGGCCATTCGGCAGAGTTTGTGATTTTAACTGTCTGTTTTTGGCATTCCTGTTCTATTGGTGGAAGGAAAAAAGATGAGCACTGTTACTTTCGACACTTTGAAATATGTGGAAGCTTTGCAAAAGGGCGGTGTCCCGGAAAATCAAGCCAGAGCGCAATCAGAAGCTTTAAAGGAAGTGCTTAACACCGAGGTGGCCACAAAGCACGACATCAAAGAATTGGAGTTAAAGATTGATGCGCGATTTGAAAAAATCCAAGGTGAATTTACGCTTGTAAAATGGATGATTGGCTTTAATTTAGCTGTATCGGTTTCCATCCTGTTTAAAATTTTCAGCTAGTCCAAATCTTTAATCTTGTAGAGCGCGCTGTGTGAGCCAATTAAAGGCAAGCACAGTCGGCCTACACATTCGTAATCCCCCTCCAGATTATTTAAATGTCATCGCTTAGTCATACGCAGTTAGAGCTTTTAAAACAAGCCGACCTCGAATCAACCCAGTTATCCCCTGAGCTGATTGCTCAAATCGCAGCCCAGGCCAATCCAAAAGACCTAGCCGACGAGCAGCTGCTTGAGTTTTTGCAAGTGTGCAACGCGCTATACCGTAGCGGCGAGCCGCTTATTTCCGATACGGATTACGACTTTGTTTTCCTGGCGGAACTGCAAAAACGC
>JBAQYH010000826.1:0-8236 GCA_049299935.1 Methylobacter sp.
TAGCCGTTTTGATTGTCTCTAATTGACGGTATTTCTATCAAGGTCGTTGAAGTTGGTTTTATCAAGTTCTGCATTTAATCACTCCAAGAAATCATTGGCTCTTCATTTTTCATGATAATGATATAGATACAATTTCACGACTCCTTATACAAGCAAAAAAATAAGCGTCAGATGGCTGACCAGATTTGAGAATAGCGAGTAGCCTGGATAGAGCTTGCGGAATCCAGGGCTTCGTGGTTTCAATCATCCCGTATTCCGCTACGCTACATACGGGCTACGCAACTTTTATCCGTTAAACATGAGCCGCTTTTCCAAGTATCTCGGCAGCCCATTGATTAAGGCTTTTGCCGGTAGCCTGAGCGGCTACCAGCGCCGCCGCATGAACCTCCGGAGGCACACGCAGCATCAGCTTGCCGCTGGCAGGCTTTTCCGGCGACTCGCCGCGCGCCTTGCAATCATCAATCATGAAGTCAATGGCGGCCTCGAAGTCTGCACGTAATTCGCTTACCGTTTCGCCATGAAAACCGATGATGGCTTTTACTCCCAGTACGCGGCCCACGAATATAGCATCGCGCTCATCGAATTCAATGCGGGCTGTATAGCCCTTATAAGTCATAGTGTTCATGGTTTAATCTCCAGTTTGCTCAGCATTTCGCGTAATTGCTCAACCTGATATTTCTTGGCATCCTTTCCTGGGTGAGGCCGGTGCGCATGCCATTCCATGCCCTGTAGCGTGAATTTCACACGCGAACCCTCGCGCTCGGTCTTTTCGCCGCCCAATGCGATTAGCAGTGCCTCAAGCTCGGCAAATACAATAGACGCTCGTGTAGGCAAGGCAAATACGGAATGCAAGGTTTTTAGGTGTTTGGCTTTCATCAGGGCAAATGCTATCAAATATTGATAGCAATGTAATCTATATTTTGTAAGCCGCAAAAGTGAAAAGAAGTCGGGTTACTTTTCAAGCGGGGTTGAGCGCAATTCTTTCTTGGCTTGTTGCCAATCCAGAACTTCAATGTCGCCGGAGAGAAATCTTTTTTCAGTCTTTATGTGTTCCGTTTCATGCCAAGACGGGCTGGAGAGATTATCTTCGTCACCGACTAAATCGCCCCAAAGCGCCTCGATAATCTTTAGCCCTGTGGGGAGCGCATCGCGCCCCATTTACGAACAACAAAGAGCCGAGATGCTTTAAAAGATTCCCTGGACAATCTATGATTTTCCACAGTACTCAGCTCGAAAAGGGGCGCGATGCCCCCCTACAGGGTTTGTGTCTTTACAAGCACTTCAAACGTATCGGCAGGAAGCTTAGCACGATCAACAGGCATAGGATTTTTCCAGTCCTGCTCACCTATAGAACGAAATTTTGCAATCATCGCTTCAATCGTTTCTGCATTAATTTCTGAAGCATCTACAACAGCAAATAAACCAATCCCATAGTGGTAGGTTTTATCTACTTTAAACGACTCAAAAATGGGTGCGGTATCGCCGGTATCTTCATGAATGAGTTTTGAGCTATATCCTTCCACAAATTTAGAGAGGGTAAGGTTGTTCAATTCCGGCTTTATCTCCGGCTCTTTCATGATGTAGTGAAGTTTTTTACCCGTTATTTTGTCGTACACTGGGATCAGGAATGATTTAAGATCAAAGTCATCGGTGGTTTTAGGGCAAAGCCTATCGGCTTCTTCATACGCTAAATCACTGATAGCATCCCAATAGGCTTGATTTGCTGTACAAAGTGCAGTGTTCCATATCGTTACCCCATCAAGCCCAAGAAAATAAAAATCGAACCATTGATTAAACAACGAAGGTCTACCCGGTTCATTCAATACCAAATTGCTAGTAAAATTTTGCCCGTAAACTAATGCCGTTTGCTTGATTTTCTTTCTCAAGCGCACATATAAATCCCGTTTTTTATGACGGGAAAGTTTTGAAAATGGGATAAATTTTTTATTTATTTTAATCATACAAGGTTGAGCAAAAGCTCTTTGTCGCCAAACATTTTGCTATATAGACAGCATGTCCGACCACTGCTAAATCGAATGTGTTAATTTCAACATAAGCCCCACGATTAAGGTCATTTGCAACACACCCACACCGACTACCCAGCGGACTAATTCGGCTTTGGATTCGGCAATATCTTTGGCAACTTTTAATTCCAGCTCCCTGATGCCTGAATCGACTTTTAATTCCAGCTCTTTTAAATCCCGTTTAGTGGCTAAATCGTCCAGTTGATAGTCATGCTTGGCTTGTTCCAGGGTGCTGCTGATCGCGGTTTTTTGGAGCTTGGTGATAACTTCAGCTTGTTGTTCGCTGAATCCTGCATTTTTCAGTTCCTTGATAAATTCGTGAGTATCGAAGGTAATGGTTGTCATGATGGCTCCTGTATTTTTGAATAGTGTAGCAGCGATTCACAGCAGCCGTAAACGAGGCAATAATCATCTTGCCGCTAAGTCTGTGCATCAACATTTTCACTGTGCAGACCTCCAATCAAAGAACCAAAAGAGGGTAAGTCTTGCATTGTGTATTTTTCAAAATTGCCAGTGAATCGATTTCGGCAAAAAGGCTGTCGAAAAAAATAGTCGCCTACGCCTGTTTCTTGACGATCATAAAACTTTCGGCCTGCGGCAAGGTCTTCCATAGCTGACCGAAGAACCTGAACTTTCATTCAAATCGAGAGCGCAATTCTTTCTTGGCTTGTTGCCAATCCAGTATTTCAATGTCGCCGGAGAGAAATTTTTTTTCAGTTTCTACGAGTTCGGTTTCATGCCAAGACGGGCTGGAGAGATTATCTTCGTCACCGGCCAAATCCCCCCAAAGCGCCTCGATAATCTTTAGCTTTTCTACGGCGGATAACTTGTGAAGTTCTTCGATGCCCATATAGGAAGTACCTGTGATTGATATTGCGTCTTTACCACGAACAGCTTAACCTTAAAAGAAAAGCACTGTTTTTGCAATCATACATTCCGCCGGTTTGGTAACCATTCGGCAATGAAAGCCAAGTAGGTCGGGCTAGGCGATAGCCGTAACCCGACACATTCGCGTAAAATGTCGGGTTACGCTACCGCTAACCTGGCCTTCGAAACTAACCGTATTGACCATGCCGCAAAACAAACCAATTCCAAAAATCAAAGGCGAATTCTTATTAGGCAATTTACGCCAAATGAAAGCCAATCCATTCCAAGCGCTTTGCGACTGGCAGCGTGATGGTGGCGATTTAGTGAGTTTCAGATTAGCTACCCGCCATTTCTATTTAATCAGTCACCCAAAGCTGATCGAACAGGCTTTAATCAAACAAAGCGATATCTTTGTCAAAATGTACGATCCTAAAAAGCCGACCGGTCTGGGATTGGTGTTAGGGCAAGGATTAGTGACCAGTCAGGGCGAGTTATGGCAAAGACAGCGGCGGTTAATGCAGCCGGTTTTCCAGCGAAGCAATTTGGCATCCTTACACTCGCAAATTGTCGCTGCCGGCAATAATTTATTAGCCAGATGGCGACTATTAGGCGACGGGGCGCAAGTTAATCTCGCCGATGAAATGATGCAGGTGACGCTTGAAGTGATCACTCAAACCATGTTCAGCACCAGCGTTCTCGATAAAATCGAACACATTGCGCCCGCTTTAGATACGGCGCTCCGCTATGCGGCCAAATCGGTCATGAATCCTTTGCGTATTCCGTTGTCCATACCCACCCAGGCCAATCGGGAATTTAATGCCGCAAGCGCCCTGTTGGATGAGGTCATTTACGGGATCATCGAGCAGCAGCGCCGCGCCCAAACAGCAAAGCACAACGACTTGTTGGATATGTTGCTGAACGCAAGCGATGATAATGGCGAACTTATGTCCGACAAACAGGTTCGCGATGAAGTCATTACCATTTTTACCGCCGGTCATGAAACCACCGCAAACTTGTTAACCTGGACGCTGTATTTACTGGCCCGCCACCCGGATGTACTGGCTAAACTGCGCCAAGAAATGGATACATTGCTGCAAGGCAATATCCCAACGGCAGAAGACTTGCAGCAGCTTGTCTATACCAAAGCGGTACTGAACGAATCGATGCGCTTTCGTCCGCCTGTCGGCATTTTGATGCGCAAAATCATCAAGGATACTGAGATTGACGGGTATTCGTTAAAGCAAGGCGGGCTGGCGATTTTCAGTATTTACAATATTCATCATCACCCGGATTTTTGGCCGCAGCCTGAACGGTTCGATCCCGAACGTTTTTTGAACGGTGAAAATCGCAGGTTTTCATTCATGCCGTTTGGAACCGGTGAGCGCATCTGCATCGGCAATCATTTTGCATTAATGGAAAGCCAACTTTTGTTGAGCATGATTATTCAGCATTTTGATTTGCAGTTGCTTAATACGGACGAAGCCGAGATTGAAATGGCGGTGACGCTGAAGCCGAAGGGTGGCGTTCCAGTGAAGCTAGCTGTTCGGAACAGATAAAAACTAATTCCCGGCTCTTCAAACTGGGAGACATGTATAGTAATGGCCGCACATCAAAATCGGTTTTTAAAATCTCCTCACCCCAACCCTCTCCAACAGGAGAGGGTGCAATGATGCCGAATTTTGATGTGCGATGGGTATATATGGTTATGTTCTTCATCGCAAAAAAAACCCGTCATAAAGACGGGCCTTTTAGATGCCTAAACCTACTTAAAATCAGTTTTTAGTTTTATCAACAATCTGGTTGGCTTTAATCCAAGGCATCATGCTGCGCAGTTTTGCACCGACAACTTCAATCGGATGCTCTGCATTCAAACGACGCTTGGCGGTCATTTCAGGATAGTTGGTCATACCTTCCATAATGAATTGCTTTGCGTATTCGCCGTTTCTGATGTTTTTCAATGCTTCACGCATTGCCCAGCGGCTTTCTTCGTTGATGACTCTTGGGCCGGTAACGTATTCGCCGTACTCTGCATTGTTGGAAATGGAGTAGTTCATGTTGGCGATGCCGCCTTCAAACATTAAATCAACAATCAACTTTAATTCGTGCAAGCATTCGAAGTAGGCCATTTCAGGCTCATAACCCGCTTCCACCAGGGTTTCAAAACCCATTTTTACGAGTTCAACTGCACCGCCGCATAATACGGCTTGTTCGCCGAATAAATCGGTTTCACATTCGTCGCGGAACGTGGTTTCGATAATACCTGAACGACCGCCGCCAATAGCTGACGCGTAAGACAAGCAAATCGCTTTAGCGGTGCCTGAAGCATCTTGATGAACTGCGATTAAGTCAGGAACGCCGCCGCCGCGGACAAATTCAGAACGAACAGTGTGCCCTGGTGCTTTAGGCGCAATCATAATGACATCTAAATCGGCGCGTGGCACAACTTGGTTGTACAAAATAGCAAAGCCGTGTGCAAATGCTAATACTGCACCTTGTTTGATGTTCGGTTCAATTTCGTCTTTATACAATTTTGATTGGAATTCATCAGGCGTCAGAATCATGACGATGTCCGCGCCGGCAACCGCTTGTGCAACGTCTTGTACGGTTAATCCATGTGCTTCAGCCTTAGCCACTGAAGGCGATCCTGCGCGTAAGCCCACGACAACTGAAACGCCGGATTCTTTTAAATTAAGGGCGTGAGCATGACCTTGTGAGCCGTAACCGATAATGGCTACTTTTTTACCTTTGATGATTGAAAGATCGGCATCTTTGTCGTAATAAACTTGCATGGTTTTTCCTGTTTTTGGGTGTTTAAAATTAATTAGGCGAAAGGCAAAGGGCTCAAGGCGAAAGGGCTATGCTTTTTTCGCCTTGAGCCTTTGGCCTTTAACCTTAAAGTTTACAAATGCAGCCCTTTTTCGCCTCTTGAGATACCTGTCGGCCCGGAACGGACGACTTCAATAATGGTATCGCTATCGATAGCGGCGATAAAAGCATCCAGTTTACTGGACGGGCCGGTCATTTCCACGACATAAGTGGTCGGCGTCACATCGATAATCTTGCCGCGAAATATATTCGCTATGCCCCTGATTTCTTCGCGCGAGTGCTCGGTGGTCCTGATCTTGACCATCATCAGTTCCCGTTCGATATGGTCGGAATCCGCCAAGTCGATCAGTTTAACCACATCGATCAGCTTGTTCAGCTGCTTGGTGATTTGCTCGATAATGTCATCGTTGCCGCGAGTGACCAGAGTCATTCTCGACAGGCTGGGATCTTGCGTAGGCGCTACGGTCAAGGACTCGATGTTGTAACCGCGCGCGGAAAACAAGCCTGCCACCCGCGATAACGCACCGGATTCGTTTTCAATCAGGATAGAAATAATATGTCTCATTATGCCAATTCCCTGTCGGTCGATGTGCCGTTCGCGACTCTTAAGGTCATATCGTTATGGGCTTTGCCTGCTTCAATCATCGGGTAAACATTTTCGGTTCGGTCGGTCAGGATGTCCAAAAATACCGTACGGTCTTTCATCGCAAACGCTTCTTCCAGCGCCGGCCTGACTTCTTCGGGTTTATCGATACGCATGCCGACATGGCCGTAAGCCTCCGCCAGTTTGACGAAGTCCGGGATGGTGTCCATGTATGAATGCGAGTAACGGCTTTCGTAGGTAAATTCCTGCCATTGGCGGACCATGCCCAGGTAGCTGTTGTTCAGGTTGATGATTTTTACCGGTGCATTGTATTGCAGTGCGGTCGATAATTCCTGAATGCACATCTGGATGCTGCCGTCGCCGGTCACGCAGGCGACTTCCGAATCGGGAAACGCCAGTTTAACGCCGATGGCCGCAGGCAAGCCAAAGCCCATCGTGCCCAAACCGCCCGAATTAATCCAATGCCGCGGCTTGTCGAACGGGTAATACTGGGCCGCCCACATTTGATGCTGGCCGACATCCGAGGTGATATACGCCTCGCCTTTGGTGACTTCATATAACTGCTCAATCACGTATTGCGGTTTGATCAATCGGCTGTTGCGGTCGTATTCCATGCACTTGACGGCGCGCCATTGGTCGATCTGGTTCCACCAGCTATCCAATGCTTTTTTCGACGGTTTCTTTTTGCTTTCCCGGATCATTTCAAGCATCTGTTCCAATACCGGCTTAACCTCGCCGACGATGGGAATCGCGACTTTAACGGTTTTGGAAATGGACGCAGGATCAACGTCGATATGAATGATCTGGGCATGCGGGCAAAACTGGTCCAGCTTGCCGGTAACGCGGTCGTCAAAACGCGCGCCGATAGCAATGATCACATCGCTGTCATGCATCGCCATGTTGGCTTCATAAGTGCCGTGCATGCCCAACATACCGACGAACTGCTTGTCGGTTGCCGGATAAGCGCCCAGGCCCATCAAGGTATTGGTGATCGGAAAACCCAGAGTGTGAGCGAATTCGGTCAATTCCTTGCTGGCTTCGCCTAAAATCACGCCGCCGCCGGAATAAATGATCGGCTTTTGCGCGGCCAACAATAAATCCACCGCTTTTTTAATCTGACCTTTATGGCCGGTAAGCGCCGGATTATAGGAACGGATAGATACTTTTTTAGGGTATTTATAAGGTACTTTTATTCTGGGGTCGGTGATGTCTTTAGGCACGTCGACGACAACAGGGCCGGGGCGGCCGGTGGTCGCCACATAGAAGGCTTTCTTGATGGTTTCAGCCAGTTTGGTGACGTCTTTGACCAGGAAATTATGCTTCACGCACGGGCGGGTAATGCCGACCATGTCGACTTCCTGAAACGCATCGCTGCCGATGACCGGCAACGGAACCTGGCCGGAAATAACCACCATGGGGATGGAGTCCATATAAGCGGTGGCAATGCCGGTTATCGCATTGGTAGCGCCCGGTCCCGAAGTGACCAGGACTACACCGGGCTTGCCGGTCGCACGGGCATAGCCGTCCGCCGCATGAGTCGCGCCCTGTTCGTGCCGAACCAGAATGTGTTTGACCTCATCCTGCTGGAAAAGGGCATCGTACAAATGCAACACCGCCCCGCCGGGATAGCCAAAAATATATTCTACGCCTTCGTCCTTAAGACTCTGAATTACGATTTGTGCGCCGTTTAGCTCCACGCTAATACCCTCAAATAGACTTTCAAATTAAGCCGATGTGTGTATTTTAAAAAGTCTAAATCTAAATATCGGATTTATCGTTTAAAGGCTACACATAACCAGCTGCTGGCAGCCATCTTTTCAGACAGCATAATGCAAGCATTTTACTAGGTTTTTGGTCAAATTGTATACGCATCTCTTAGCCTTTTTAATTCTTGTCTGATGAGTTACATCAATTG
>JBAQYH010000827.1:0-2534 GCA_049299935.1 Methylobacter sp.
AGGACGAAATTACGGTATTGGATGTAAAAATTGCCGAAATCAAAACTATTGAAGAGCAGAAAAGTAAGTTGCTGACCAAAATAGACCTGATACAGAAGCTACAGGAAAGCCGCCCGGAGATTGTACATTTGTTTGATGAACTCCCCAGGGTTACACCTGACGGGGTTTTCCTGACGAAATTTACCCAGGTGGGGCCGGCATTGAGTTTTGTGGGCAAGTCTCAATCAAACGCTCGAGTTTCTGCCTTTATGAGAGCCATTGAAGCATCAGCCTGGCTGAAAATCCCAACGCTTGATGTGATTCAGTCAACAAGCAAAGCTAATTCCGAGAAAAAAGATTCTGAACAGTTAAGTGATTTCACTATGCATGCAAAGCAGGGCGCTGCTACTGGAGGTAATTAATGAACCTGTCAGAAGTCAATTGGGATTTTAATGCGGCGGGGACTTGGCCATTACCCGTTAAAGCGGCAACGATTGCAATTATATCTGTCCTGGTTTTCGGCGCAGGTGTCTACTATGACACCTTGGACCAGTTGGCGGCGCTTGATGCTGCCGAAAAGAAAGAGCAAGAATTGAGGCAGTCTTTTGAGACCAAACAAAAGAAATCAATCAATCTTCAGGATTATAAGGATCAATTAGCGCAAATTGAAACGGAACTGGAGGATATGATTCGGCAAATGCCTACAAAAGAAGAAGTTGCAAGCCTGCTGATCGATATTTCCCAGACAGGATTGGCCAGCGGTTTGGAATTCAGATTATTTAAACCCGGCGCTCCGATTCGTAAAGACTTCTACTCGGAACTGCCGATCAGTATTGAGGTTATTGGTAAATATGAGGAGTTGGGTTTGTTTGTCAGTGGTTTGGCCTCGCTGCCCCGAATTGTTACCGTACACGATGTAAACATTATTCCCGAAAGCAAGGACGGTAAGGGAGGGGAAATGAAGATGACTGCAACGGTAAAGACCTATAACGAAGGTGTTGATGCCGCCGAGGCGACAGCGGTCAAAAAGAAAAGGGGGGCAAAGTAATGGAAGATAATAAATTACTGTCACCCCAGCCGCCTATTTTGCCGTCAAGTCGTGCACGGGTATGCTTGCAGATAAATTGCATAATTGTCACGGCGTTGCTGGCGGGTTGCGGCAATGATGATTTTTCGGATTTAACCCGTTATGTCGCGGAAGTTAAGGCCAGACCTAAAGAACCCATTAAACCCTTGCCTGAAATCAAGGTGATTGAACCTTTTATGTTTAAACCGGAAGGCCTGCGTGATCCGTTTAAGCCGCTGGAACAGCCTGAACAGGCCGAGGGTGTTGATACTTCAACGGCTAGCGGTATTAAGCCGGATACCACCCGGCGAAAAGAAGAATTGGAGGCATTTCCTTTGGATGGCCTAAGAATGGTGGGTACTGTAGATATGAAGTCGAGTTTGTGGGGATTGGTAAAAGCGAGTGACGGTACAATCTATCGCGTCAAGGTTGGGAACTATATGGGTAAAAATTACGGAAAAATTATACGGATAGTCAGCGACAAAATTGAATTGATGGAAATAGTCCCCGATAAACCGGGAACGTGGCGTGAACAACCCGCTTCAATAACGTTGACAGAGTAATTTTGAGGATAATAAAAATGAATAATAAACAAGGCGGCGTTATGGTGAATACCCACAGGGCGCAAGATGAAACGGGGCGATCCTTATGTGCGCATATTGGGTTAGGGCTATTCTTATTTATATTCCAAGTTGCTTCTGTTATGGCCGGGGAACTGGCACTATCGGGTATAGACTTTGCGACGCAGTCAGGAGATAAGTTACAGATTGAAATGGAAATGACGGGTCCCGTCACTGCTCCCCAAATATTCAAGACGGATAATCCCGCTCGTATCGCCCTGGACTTTCCCGGTGTAAAAAGTGCGCTGGCAAAAAAAATGTACCCAATCAATCAGGGTGTAGCGAGTAGCGTTTATGTGGTGGAGGCAGCCGGCAGGGTCCGTGTCGTTGTTAACCTGATTGAGACAGCCCCGTTTGAAACCAAGGTAGTTGGCAATAAAGTGTTGCTCACTTTGACCCGTGCAAAGGCTGACATGCCTGTTGCATTAAAACCTGTTGCAAAGGCTGCAACTCCGGTTTCAACAAAGGCTGCACCGCCGGCTTCAACAAAGGCAACTAATGCTGTGGTTGCCGCGTTAATACCTTCGCAGGATATTAGCGGTTTTGATTTTAAGCGCGGCGAAAAAGGTGAAGGACGCATACTGGTTAACCTAGCTAACCCCAATACCATCGTTAACTCCAAGAAAGAAGGCGGAAAAGTCGTTATAAGCTTCTTGAACACTCGGTTACCTGCCAGCTTAGCTAAACGGTTGGATGTTTCCGAGTTTGCAACGCCGGTTAAGTTTATTGATACGGTTTCATCTGATCAGCAGACTACAATTACCGTGGCGATGCAAAATGAACTTTACGATTATTCCGTGTTTCAAGCGGACGGGTTATTGACTGTCGAGTTTCGTCCCTTAAGTAATGAAGAGAAAGAGGCTCTGGAT
>JBAQYH010000828.1:0-3805 GCA_049299935.1 Methylobacter sp.
GTATAGTACTGACGATGCCCCATTTGTTTCATGTGGTGCTTACGTCTTCTGAATTTAATAATTTTGACTTTTTTATGTCTGCCTTGAGACAGGACAGTCGCTGTAACTTTGCCGCCTTCGATAAAAGGCATGCCGACTTTAACAGCATCGTCAGACTGAATCATCAGTACTTTATCGAATTCAATGCTGTCGCCTTCGCCTAGCTCCAGTTTTTCTATTTTTAAGTAAGTACCTTCTTCTACGCGGTACTGTTTACCACCTGTTTGAATTACCGCATACATCGGCGCAAGCTCCATCAAGCATTAATCTGTTTAAAGTGAACAAAAAATTATATTTTTAAAACAAGGCTAAGTCAATCTAAATTAAACCAGCACCCTAAATACCGTACTAAAATAACACAAAAAAGCTATTATCATCAACCTGCCCGTTCAATAGCATGGGCGATTAATGTTTTATTAAGTTATAATAGCTTAACAGACTTTGATTTTCATGGCTATCGCTATGAAAAGTAACCCAAACTTAGACGCAGCACTACATAATGGCATCGCATCCACAATTCTCGACTAACGCCCCTGCACCCATTGATTTTGATTCAATCAAAAAATTAACTACAACTGAGGCAAAAGCCGTCGATCAGCTCATTATTAACGAGTTAAGTTCCGATGTCGTCCTCATCAACCAGATGGGCCATTATATAGTCGGCAGCGGCGGCAAAAGATTACGCCCGATGCTGCTGTTACTGGCGGCCAAGGCGTTGGGGGGAGCCCGCGATAGCCACCTGCTGATGGCTGCGGTCATTGAATTTATCCATACCGCCACACTGTTGCATGACGACGTTGTTGACGACTCCGACCTCAGGCGCGGCAAAGAATCCGCCAATGCCGTCTGGGGCAACGCGGCCAGCGTATTGGTAGGCGACTACCTTTACTCCAGCGCGTTTGAAATGATGGTGCGTACCGGCAATATGCGGGTGATGGAAATCCTGTCAAAAACCACCACCGCCATTGCCGAAGGCGAGGTGCTGCAACTTTTAAACTGCAACAATCCCGAGACTACCGAAGAAAAATATCTCGAAGTGATTGCCAGAAAAACCGCTATTTTATTCAGCGCCGCGACCAAATTGGCCGCCGTTATCGCCGGCGCGTCAGCTGAAGTCGAACAAGGGCTGGCACTCTACGGCCAGCATTTGGGCATTGCTTTTCAACTGATTGATGACGCGCTCGATTACAAAGCCAGTAAAGACGAACTGGGCAAAAATCTCGGCGACGACCTTGCCGAAGGTAAACCAACCTTACCGCTGATTTACGCGATTCAAAACGGCAACGAAAGCGAGGCTAAAATCATTATTGACGCGATCAAAAACGGTGATCGCGACGCTTTCAACGAAGTTTACGCGATCGTGCAACGTACTAAAGCGATTGATTACACAGAGCAACGTGCCGACGAGGAAGCCCAAAAAGCGATCAGCGCATTGAGCGTATTACCTGATTCAGAATACAAACAAGCGTTGACTTTATTGGCGATGTTTTCCGTCCAACGTAATTATTAGCCTAGCCTTTAATCAGCGCATTATAAGCATGCGCTTTTTCAAGCAGCCGATTGTATTTAAGCTCAACCTTATCCATTACCTCGGTTAGAAACTGCGTGACCTCGGCATCCTCGATACCTTCCGCCGCCGACAGCATATAAGACTCCAGCTCACTAATCGCATCGGCATCGACAATCTCATCAAGCAAGACCGCCGCCTCGGAAGCATTAATTGCCTTACCCAGCTGATTGGCAGCCAAGCCCTGCTGCAACAACTGTTGCAACATATCAACCGCCTGAGCCATCTCCTGCGCTTTTTCATTAACCGCTTGAAGCAGCGTTAAATTTTCGGTGAATTCAAGGAATTCGTTCACTGCTTTTTTAAGTTCATACAAGCGAAGCTCGTGTTTTGCCTTTATTGTTTGCCGCATCGTTATATCCAGTTCACCAAAAAATTGCGTCAATTATAATTCAGATTTTGATTTATCGGCCGACCGCTGAGACCCAAGATTAAATTTTTGCGCTGGGTGCAATTCTGCCGCAGAAAGAAACTACAAACTTTAAAATTGCGCATCCAACAACCGTATCGCCCGCGCTATTCCGTCATTGCTTTGCATAGCCAGACCGGCTTGTTTGGCATCATCACGCATTGCCTTTGAACTCAGCACCGTCCGTATGCCCTCGGCTAAGGCGGCGGCAGTCACCTTTTTAGCAGGTAAAGGCTTGCCGGCCAAGCCCAGCGATTGCAGCTGCAGGGCCCAGAATAATTGCTCATCCATAAACGGCACCACCACGGATGGACAGCCCGCTCGGGTTGCCGCATGGGTGGTTCCTGCGCCGCAGTGATGAACGACTGCCGCGCAATGCTTGAACAACGGTTGATGCGGATGTCTGCCGATGAAATAGACCTGGTCGGTTTGGCTGCCTGCAGGATAACGCTCTGAACTGGTCTGGATAATGGCGCGGCAACCCGCCAAAGCCGCCGCTTCCAAAAATAACTGCATGCTCCAGTCGGGCACTGCCTGTTGCAGACTGCCGAAAGTCATGTACACCGGGGCTGCGCCATTTTCCAGGAACTCGACAAGCGAGTCCGGCATCGTCCAATGCTGGGCGTCTTCAGTTAAATTCAAAAAACCGCAGACTTGGTGATGCGGTTGCCACTGCTCAAACGAGCGACAAAACAATGTATCGACCGCTACCAAATCGAGTTGTTGCGAAGTCAGCAGCTCAGTCAGCATAGCGGCTGGCGGTATTTCGCCGGCTTCCAGCCATAAACGGCTCAACGGTTTTTTCAATACCCAGTTGAACACCACATCCAGCAACTTCCAGCTCAATTTATTGATATGCCTGCCCAAATCAGGAAAGCTGAAAGGAGGAATAGCGGGATTGGGTACCGCGGCATGGCAAAGTGTCACGCTAAAAAAAGGCTTGTTCTGCCGTAGCGCCGCCAATTTTAGCGGATAGAGAAAGTGATGGCCGATTACATAGTCGCTACCTTCGACTAATTGTTGTGCGGCCTGGTACACAGCTTGCTCATAGGGAAAGAACGCTTCATCAAGCAACGCCCGCAGCCATTGCAGAGCATGCATCCGAAACGACCGCTGGGCAAAATCCTGCATATCGAAATCAATATGTTCCGGCACTTGCCGATAGACTATCCCCAACTGTTCGCAGATCCCTTGGTAACTGCGGTTGTCGATGCTGCTCACCACCAACGTCACATGGTGGCCCGCTTTTTGGAGGCCGTCAGCCAACGCCAGCATGGGGCGAATGTCGCCATTAGAGCCCCAGGTTTGTATGCCGATTTTCATCGGGTAATTAAATTAGGGTGTTGATAAGACATTGTAAATCCTCCAGAAGCCAATACGCGGTAACCGCCAGCGCGCCAGAATACCAACAATGATAAATAACGCAATGGCGCATTGGCGTTGTAAAGTCATCATCCATGCCGACATAACGACTCTGGTGTTTAACGATGATCGCTAGTGAGACTGTGAAAGTATTATCAAAATTAGTTTAAAAATCTATTCACCACGAAGACACGAAGATCACGAATGAAAAATAATTGTTTAAACTCAATGCATTGAAAACTTCGTGTCCTTCGTGTCTTCGTGGTGAATGCTTTTGATTTTGTTCTAAAACGAATACTTTCACAGTCTCTAGTGCTTGGGAACGCAAGCATCACAGGGCTTTCAAGCCCTCTATCGTTGGTTCCTCACGCTTGAGATGTTATAGTCTGAGAAAACTCATACGGCATTTGATCATGATCGGATTTATT
>JBAQYH010000829.1:0-4628 GCA_049299935.1 Methylobacter sp.
ATCCAGCGCTGCATTCCGTTCGATCAAAAAGCGGAGCACATCGCTGCGTCCTTCCTGGCTTGCCAGAATCAAAGGGTAAATGCCGTCGTTATTCTTTAAAACCGGTTGGGCTACGGAGAAGTAGTTATTTTGTAGCCAATCCCGTATTTCAGGCTCCATCATGCTTCCTGGTGCTGATCTTTCCAGCTGGAATAACCGCCTTCCAGGCTGTAGACATGCTTAAAGCCGAAATCGCTGAAGAATTCGGCAAGGTGCTCGCTGGCATGGCCGTAATAACAATAAATCAATAAACTGCGCTGCTTATCGCCGCGTTTAACTAAGGACTCTTTCAGGTCTTCATGAACATGCAGGGCGTCTTCCAAATGACCGGCTCTATAATCCTTCATGGCTCTACAGTCCAGGATCATAGGCTTGGATTCTTCAATAAGGGTTTTAGAATCGGCAACGGAAAGGGGTTTGTATTTCATGGTGAATGGCCAAGGTTTGTAGTAAAGCCAACAATAAAATAGATTTTGTTGCTGTAAGTAACGTAGTTGTCAGGCACACACGCTCTATTTCATAGAGTTAAGGTAACGGTGGATGCCATACTGAATGATCTAGCAAGTTATTTGCCAGAACCGTGAGTAGCCCGTGTTTCCTGATGTTTCGAAATCATCGGGCAAAAAAAAAGCGCCCTAGTCGAGAAAATAGGGCGCCGAAGGTACAACGCTCAGGATAATAAGGCTATGTAGAAGCGGTTAAATCTATGAATGATTAAGCACTAATGATGCCAACATTTGATGCCCCGGTATTGCTATGTTTCGTCTCTGTCTAAATAACAATTCGTGTTTGGCTTGCACCAAAACAGGCTGTTGATGCTCATTGTGCGTTCTGACTTAGTGCGTTTTCTACAGGAATCATAACTATTCAGCCTATAGAGAGATGGAACACGGATGACGCGGATTAAACGGATAATCACGGATTTAATAGCGCACAACCTTGGCTGAAACTAAAAATCCGTGTAAAACCGTCCTATCCGTGTCATCCGTGTTCTATAGAGCATACGCTGAGTAGTTATCAGGAATCTTAAATTGCGCCCACTGCGGCTTCTTTAATCACCTCAATGGTATTTTCTTCCGCTTCGGAAAATGACACGAGCGGGGTTTTGGGGTTATACGATTTGGCTGCGGCATAAGCGACGGCGACTTTGTCTTCGGCAGACTGGCCTTTCAGCTCGCTTTTTTCGATATACAGCTCTTCAAGCAACTCGTTCCACACCAAGCCGTCCTTGAAAGGAATTAATTTATAGGTAACGCCTTCCAGTTCAACCTGCAAGCCTTTGCCGATATTTTCGACATAGATTAACGCGATGCAGTCGTCGCTAATATCGGCTTTATATTTTTCAACAAAAACGGGCAGTAAATCGAGTGTAGGCAGCAGGCCGTTGATGAATTTGATCTTGTCGTTTTCAACGATCAGGGCGGAATGGATCAGCAGCGCTTCGGGCGGTTTACGGTCAGTTGCAGAACCTTCGCGCAGGGAGCCTTCTTTTATGACCAAGTCGCCGCGATAAGCATAAACACCCGCAGTTCCGGTTTGGCCGTTGACCAACGTGACGGTTAATAATCCTTTAGCTTGGTAGGTTTCGAGTAGCATTGTTTTTTCTCCAGGTAATTAAATAAATAGGGTACATGCGTGTTATTAGGGTATTAACTTTGATAAAGCAGGGTTTATGCCATGTCGAAATATCTTGGTATTGTTCTTTTAAAACAAATGGATGGAAGTGTTTTGGGCGGTTTGGCCGGTGGGAGTGTTGATATTTAACCCAACAAGGTGAATTTATTTTGTGAGAAATTGTCGGGAATCTTACATTTTAGCGATTGATGTTAAGGGATTTCACCATGAAGATACGAAGAGACAGACCTTCCAGGTTTTTACTGGAGCCGCTCCCGGCGGCTCCAGCACTTCCGCCATCCATGGCAGTCGTAAAACCTGGAAGGTCTAACGGGCAACGATCTGAAGTAGCGCCTTACTGTCATTAAGTTAAGATGACTATGACACCGTAGGAGCGGGCCGCGCCCGCGATATTTAGGATATGGCCGGCAATAACTTCCCGATATGGATCGGTGAAATTTTTCCGTTCGCCCTGACCCTTCGACTACGCTCAGGACTAAAGGCCTTGTCGAAGGGTGGGCGGAAAAATTTCGGGCCTACCGCGTCAAGCCGTTCATGCTTCGACAGGCTCAGCACGAACGGCTTGACGACCAAAAATAGCGATTTCGGGAGGTTATTTTTAACCAAATCCTTAGGCAGTGATTGCAGAGTCAGCGCTCCTACAAGGTTTAACTGAATGGCAGTGACGTAGCGTCTGGGAACAAGGAAAAATTCGGTTACGATGTAGAAACTTCGTGTCCTCGGCAATTGCTCTTGCATCCTTACAAGTCGTTCCTGTCTTCGTGGTGAAAATTTTTTCAGCTTGCGTTAACTTGATTCGGAAGCGCGACGTTATGCACATCCCACAGCCGCTTATAACAGCTGTCCATGCGCGAAAGTTTGGCGGTTACCTGATTGAGCCGGTTAAATTCAGGGAACCGGCCTTTTTGGCCTGTGCCGTACCATTGCTCCATGGCTTGGTTTAGCTGTTGCCTGTCGGCATAGTCTTGGGCTATCTGGTTCTTCAGCCACGTCATGCTGTTGCCGGGCGTCAGGTCGACTATCCGGTAACGCACAGCGTCATCAAAAATGCGCACGCCGCCGCCTTCCGCCGCAGTTTGGTAGAGCTTTACCGGATCGATAACTTCGACGCCCGCCAGATAGTCAATGCCGAATTCATGCAGTTCGGGCAGCCACGGTACGGTCGGCCCCATCAATACGGTGGTGGCATGTTGGGCCAGTTCGGCAAGGCGCGGGAAGGTTTTATTGGTAATGGAACTGGCCGTTAAAAATACCCAGTCGGCATCAGGCAATAAAAATTCGCAGGCGGGATCGGGATAGTCGGAAGCGGCGGGTTGCCGCTCGATGATGCTCAGATTGATTTGCCCGGCATAGCGTTCAATGCCCGGATAACGCCCGATTACAACGACTTTTTTGTCTTGCAGCCGGGGCAGGAAATGATCGAAAACCGCCAGATTGGCGTTGCCCGGAGCAGGCAGCAGGGTTATTCCCGACGGCAGTTCATAGCGGTTCAGGCTGCAATTAATCGCCGCCATCGCAACCGTCGCTTTGTAAGGCTCCCAGTCGGTAATCCATCCGGCCAGTTCCGCCAAGGTTTTACCGGCCAAGGTGCCCGGCCACGACAGGGTGCGGGTGGGAATGCCGGGGCTCATCGCCAAGCCTATGTGCCGGGCTTTACACACCGTCCAAACCAGGCCGATGTTTAATTCGGTGACCTCTGTATCGCTGCCGGCATAATCCAGCAACAGTTCATAAATGCGTGCCGGATTTTCCATGTCGCTATTCTGGCATTTCCAGCAACTTGGGTTCAGATTTAATCTGCTTCGCGTTACCCCAAGCGGTAACGCTTTCGACAAAGAATTCGGGTTTGGCAGGATGCGGTTTGACCACGTCATATTCGGCGTAAAAGGTGCCGTCACTGTTGAATTGAAGATTGCCGATACGCTGTTTTTTGGATGCATCGTACCAATGGCAGGTTAAGTTATGTTCCCCGGTATAAGGGTCTTTGGTGAGTATATAAGTGGCCTCATCGTAATCCGGGTAATGTTGGATTTCCGGGCCGGGAAATCCCAGCCGGTTGATTTCGTCCGTCAAGCGCAGGCAGACGGCTTCAGCCAAATCACGGTTCGCGGCGATGTGTTCGGACAAATCCATCACTCGGTCGCTCCCGCCGCTAAATCCATAATCACAGAAGCGCCGGAAAGGTCTTTGGGGTCCAGCAATTGCAGGTGCGATAAAACCAATTGCGCATCTATGGCACGCCCAAGCCTTAGCTTGATAAACGCCAATGCTTTCAAGGTGTATAAATAGAACAGGGTGATTTCATTGGCATACATGTCCCATTTTTGCGGGTTTCGCGCCAGGCGGCGATAGTCGCTGGGAAAACCGCCTTGCCTTGCCGATTCCTCCAAGCCCGCGATAACTATCCGTTCTGCATCAATCAGGCGTTTTTGGAAGAAATAAAACTTGTACAGCGCAAAATAGGTTTGTAAGCAATGGCTATCCAGCGCGTGCGCTTGTAAAAAGAGCTTTTCCGCCCGGTGTTGGTCATTCGGGCTTGCGGCGACAGCCGCTTGCAGGAGCTTGTTGACTTCAACAGGCAAATCCGGGCTAAACATCACCCGTTCTTCTATAAGCGCAAGTGAGCTCATTACCAAATCTCGGCAGGAACCATTAGGCCCGCAACCGGCTCACCGCCGAGCAGGTGCTGCTCGATGATGGTTTTGACGTCGTCCTTTTTCAATTTGCCGTACATAATGCCTTCAGGATAAACCAGCACGCTGGGACCCATCATGCAAGGGCCCATGCAACCGGTGTTGGTCAGGGCGATTTTTTCGAACAGGTTGCGGGCTTGGATTTCATTCATGAATGCATCCATGATCTCGGCGCAGCCGCTGCTGGCGCAGGAGCCGCGGGGGTGGCCCTGCGGACGGTTTTGGGTGCATACGAATACGTGTTTTTCGGGTCTGGGCATG
>JBAQYH010000830.1:0-1602 GCA_049299935.1 Methylobacter sp.
TGGCCGCGACCTCGGAAGAGATGAGCGGACAGGCGGCGCAACTTCAGGAGTTGATTGCGTTCTTTACCGTGGGCGATGTTGCCGGTGCGTCAGCCAAGGCTCCGAATGTCAAACCGTTCAAACCAGCAATCAAAAAAACCGTGGCCGTAAAACATTCGCCTAACGAAGCCGAATTCGTAAGGTTCTAGGAGGCGGACATGAATGCAATCACACAAACGGCACAGACCTTGCCGTCCACGGCCGACAGTCAAGCGCTAGAGGAACAACAGCAATATCTCACCTTCATGTTGAGCGGCGAAACCTACGCGATAAGCATACTGCGCATCAAGGAGATTATCCAATACGGCCAGCTGACCGAAGTGCCGCGGATGCCGGATTTCATCCGCGGCGTCATCAACCTCAGAGGGGCGGTGGTGCCGGTGATTGACCTGAGCGCACGTTTCGGCAAGCAGCCCACTGCGATAGGACGGCGCAATTGCATCATCATCATCGAAGTGGCGATGGGAGCGGAAACCCAGAGTGTCGGGGTGATGGTGGATGCGGTCAACGCGGTGCTGGAGATTCCGGCCGATCAGATCGAACCGGCTCCGACCTTCGGCACCAACATCCGCGCCGACTTTATTGCCGGCATGGGCAAGATCAACGGCAAGTTCGTGATCATCCTGAATATCCAGCATGTGCTGTCGATGGATGACATGGAGGCGCTGGCCGGGGCAGGTTCAGCGTCGTCTGCCGAGTTGATGCCGGTGGGTTGATAGATTATAGGGGACAATTTTTGAAGATGCCCCTTCTCTCTCGTCAACTATTAATTGTCCCAAAAGTTTTTGCACGTTTTCCATTGGAAGTTTGGCGAAACTTTTGTGGGCGGTAGAGACGCGGTTTACCGCGTTTTTTTGCGGGTGCTCCATATAATCCTAAGAATACTACGAATTCAGACGCAATAAATCGCGTCTCTACAGGTTAGACCGATTGGGAATTCCGAGTTCCCAATTGATGTGAGAACTTTTGGGACGATTAATATAAGTTATCCGAAGCACCTTAAACCAGGAGTCTTTCATGTCAAAAAGCTTTGCAATGACGATGGCTATTGTCGCCGTTTCCGGCCTATTGTCATTTTCAAACTGCCGCGCGGAAGAAAAAAAACCGTCGACTAAACCGCCGACCTCTTGCTTCTCCAGTCAAATGCAAGATGCCTTGGCGGAGCCCAAATACGAGAAACCGGTATGGAATCTGCACGATACGCTGAAATTGCCCGCATGGCTGGACGTTGGCCTCGACCAACGTACCCGTTACGAAACCTTGGACAACACGTTTAAAGCCGGTGCAGTCGGCGGCGACCAGCAAATCGCGATGGATACCTGTCTGTGGCTGCAAGCTCACGCCGATGCGTTCCGGGCGGCGGTGGAATTTATGGATGCCCGGCAATTCGGCGCCGAAGTAATCCGCGGCAGGCAGACTATCAACCTGGGTAGCCGGCGCTTGGCGGCCAGAAACTCTTATCGCAACACCATTAATAACTGATGTTACGCATGGATGGTTTTTGCCCGTTTGCCGCGCCGGGCACCGCAGCTTTTGCCGAAACCAATCGGCAGGATGTAGGAT
>JBAQYH010000831.1:0-6245 GCA_049299935.1 Methylobacter sp.
CAGTATCTTACGGCGCAAGCTTTCAAGATGCTTAGCCTCTTCCGGCAAAATCTCTTCTATGCCGTCAGGCAAAAGCCAAGAGTCTTTTTGTTGCATGTTTTGTATGTCCACTCAAACAAAACGCCCCGCATGCGGAGCGTTGGTTATGGGTAGTAGGGGCAATCCCTTGTGGTTGCCCTTGATCTGGGCAGGCACAAGGCCAGCCCCTACTTTTGTTGTTTAAAATATCTAAAGAAGTCAGAATCAGGATCAAGCACCATCATGCTTGAACTTGAAAAAGTCTTTTTATAGGCATTCAGGCTGCGATAGAAAGTGAAAAATTCGGCATCTGCGCCATAGGCTTTGGCATAGATTTCCGCCGATTTTGCATCGCCCTCACCGCGAAGTTTTTCTGCATCACGAAACGCGTTCGCCATCGTAACAACCCGCTGCCTGTCGGCATCGGCACGAATTCTTTCCGCCGCTTCCGCACCTTGAGAACGGAACTCACGGGCAACCCGCTCACGCTCGGCTTCCATTCTGTGGAACACAGAACTGCTGACTTCGTCCGGCAAATCGATACGCATCACCTGAACATCGATAATTTCCATACCCAAGTCAGCCGCGAGAGGTTTGGCGTTTTTAATCAATATTTCACGAATAGCCTGACGATCGGTTGAGACCAATTGCTGGATATTCCGCTTGCCGAATTCGCCCCGGAAAGCGTCTTTGACGATCTGGTCCAGACGCAAATTAGCCTGATCGACATCGCCGGCAACCACCGTATAAAACGTGGTTACATCACCGATGCGCCATTTAACGAAAGAATCGACAATGACGTTTTTCTTTTCAGCGGTTAAAAAACGTTCAGGTTTGGCTTCCATCGTTTGGATACGTTTATCGAATTTTTTTACATTGTTGATAAACGGCCATTTAAAATGCAGCCCAGGCTCGTAATCGTTCTTTACGATCTCGCCTAAACGGAACTTGATTGCCTTTTCTGTTTCATTGACGGTAAACACGCACATCATGCCGATAAACAACAATGCGCCCAATCCTACCAATATTTTATTCTGTGTCATTAGCGTCCCCTTGCGTCACGGCCGCGCGTTGAAGATCGCACGACAGGTTGTTGCACCGTTTCGACCTTAGTCTGAGCAGGCTGATCTGCTGTGCCTTGAGGAACATTGGGTTGCTGAACTAAAGGCTGCTGCTGAATCATTTTATCCAAGGGCAAATAAAGCATGTTGTTACTGCCTTTAACATCAACCATCACGGTATTGGTTTCAGACAATACGGCTTCCATCGATTCGATATAAAGACGTTTCCGGGTTACATCCGGCGCTTTGGTATATTCGGTAAGCAATTTGGAAAAACGCGTAGATTCACCTTCGGCCTGCGCAATAACCTGCTCTTTATAACCTTCGGCTTCCTGTATTTTTCTGGCTGCGGCACCGCGCGCTTTCGGCACGACGTCATTGGAGTAGGCTTCCGCCTCATTAATCAAGCGTTGCTCATCTTCACGCGCTTTGATGGCGTCTTCAAATGAGTTTTGCACCTGCTCGGGCGGCTGTGCATCTTGAAGGTTGACGCTGGTAACCTGGATGCCGGAGTTATAGTTATCCATAACATCTTGAATCTCTTTTTTAATCTGGGCCACGATTTCGCTACGGCCTTCGGTTAAGACAAAGTCCATTTTGCTGCTGCCGACCACGCCACGCTGTGCGCTTTCGGTGACCTGCTTCAAGGTAGCCGCAGGATTTACAACACTAAAGAGGAAATCCTTTGCATCTTTAACTTGATACTGAACCGCCAAACGAACGTCGACGATATTTTCATCTTTAGTCAGCATTAACGCTTCTTTCGGCACCGAGCCGAGGGCTTGTTCAGTCCCGCCGCTACGGTAACCGACTTCGATATAGCGCTGTTGTTTAACATCAACGACAGTAACGCTCTCGATAGGAGCCGGAATATGCCAGTTCAAGCCCGATTGGGTTGTCGCGACATATTTGCCGAACCGGGTTTCAACCCCGTGAGTACCCTCATCGACAATATAAAAGCCGCTTGCTCCCCATAACGCTGCTGCGCCTGCGATGAGAAAACCAAGGCTTTTCAATGGAGGCATGCCGGAAGAGCGGTCATCACCCTCTTTACCGCCGCCAAAAAAACCGCCTAACTTTTCTTGCAATGAACGTATTGCTTCGTCTAGGTCAGGTGGGCCTTTTTGGTCGCCACGCCCACTCCAGGGGTCTTTCTTATCGCCGCCAGGCTCATTCCAGGACATAACTTTGCTCCATATAGGTTACTTAAACTTACCAATTCATGTTCGGCATTCTATCGTAAATATCGGCGAAAGGCGAAAGGCAAAAGACAAAAGGCTAAAAACCGAATGCTTTCGCCCTTTGCTCTTTGCCCTTTTTAAAGCATTTCTTCAGTTTCAACCGATTTCAGCAATCCTAAATACTTGGTATCAATTTCGATGATTAATTCACAGCCGCCCAAATCATCGGTTTTCTCGCTGATTATTTTGGCGCAAGCAAATAATTTCGCTCTTATATCGCCTTGACCGGGTTGCAGATAACACTTTCTTTTGACTTTAGTGTTTGAAAATATTTCGGCCAATGCCAGGTAAAGCAGGTCAATGCCGGCTCCGGTTTCGGCAGACAACCAGACCCGAACCGGATTGCCGACATCATCCCGGTCAATCCGCGGCTGGATGTCAGTCAACAAATCTATTTTATTAAAAATCTCAAGCTGCCTGACTTTATCAGCCTCAATATCTTCAAGCACCTGATTGACTTGAAAAATCGTATCGGCCCTGTCATCGCTGCTGGCATCAATCACATGCAACAATAAATCCGCTTCGCTGGCTTCCTGCAATGTGGATTTAAACGCCGCCACCAGCTCATGCGGCAAATGCCGTATAAACCCCACCGTGTCGACCAAAACAATCTCGCTGCTATTGGGCAGCTTGCAGTTGCGCAAAGTCGGATCCAAGGTCGCAAACAACTGATCCGCCACGTAAATACCGGCGCCTGTCAGCGTATTAAATAATGTCGATTTACCGGCGTTGGTGTACCCCACCAGGGAAACCGAGGGCACTTCGGCTTTTTTTCTTTTGCTGCGCCCTTGATGCCTTTGTTTATCGACTTTATCCAGACGCTGCTGAATCTGTTTGATACGTACAGCCAATAAGCGTCTGTCGGTTTCCAGCTGGGTTTCACCCGGACCGCGCATGCCGATACCGCCTTTTTGGCGCTCCAAATGCGTCCAACCGCGGACCAGGCGGGTCGATAAATGCTGCAATTGCGCCAATTCAACCTGGAGCTTGCCTTCAAAGGTTTGCGCGCGTTGGGCAAAAATATCGAGAATCAGCCCGTTTCTATCGACCACTCGGACGCCTAAAGCGCCCTCAAGATTTCTTTCCTGGCTGGGTGAAAGCGGGTGATTAAATAAAACAATGTCGGCTTCGTAAGTTTCGATAACGCCTTTAAGCTCTTCAAGCTTGCCTTTGCCGACAAAGTATTTTGGATCAGGGTTTTTACGACTGCCTGTTACGACATAGACAGGATCGGTTCCGGCTGACTTGGCCAATTCTTTTAATTCTAAAAGATCTTCCTGCCCGGAACGAAGTGTCAGATGAACAAGGACTGCCCGTTCACCTGATTCGGGACGATCAAACAACTAAATACCCCATAGACGTGATTATAAAAAGATTTTTAGCTTCCCTGCTCATACGACTATCCCGCAATAAAAGATGCTCATGCACAGGGCTATCATTCTTCGCTGGATTCATGGTCATGCGTCATCTTTACCGCTTTACTCGGCACTATGGTAGATATGGCATGCTTGTAAACCATCTGGCTCGAGGTATTTTTCAGCATAACCACGTATTGATCAAACGAATCCACCTTTCCCTGCAACTTTATCCCGTTAACAAGGAAAATAGAAACAGGGGTATGCTCTTTCCTAAGCGCATTTAAAAAATTATCCTGTAAATTTTGACCTTTTGACATCCGATTTCTCCTTATTATTTTAATAACTATTGATTAAGATAACTGCAATTACAAATCAACACAAATCAATACTCCAGTTTCAGAATATTTTTTTCCAAAACTGTGCATATCCAGATTTTACTTGATAATTACAACACATGATGGGGTACATTTTTAGAAATTCAAGCACGATTACCCGGCCCATCGCCCCAATCGGAATATTTTTTATCCGGCAAGCGGCTAAAAATAACTTGGCTTAACTTCCCTCAACCGCAACAGGAATTTTGCCTATCTTGGCTTGCCATATCTTTGGCGCGGTTTGATGCACCGAAATACCTTTGGTATCGACAGCGACCATGACCGGCATATCCTCAACAACAAACTCGTGTATGGCTTCCATACCGAGATCATCAAAAGCGACAATACGCGATTTACGAATGGCTTTTGAAACCAGATAAGCCGCGCCGCCGACCGCCATTAAATAAACGGCTTTATGTTTTTTAATCGCGGCAATCCCTTCCGGCCCTCGCTCGGATTTACCGATCATGCCGAACAAGCCGGTTTTATCCAGCATCACTTCGGTGAATTTATCCATGCGTGTTGCCGTAGTGGGGCCTGCGGGGCCTACCACTTCGTCACGAACCGGATCGACAGGCCCCACGTAGTAAATGAATTTATTGGTAAAATCGACGCTTTCAGGCAAGGCTTCGCCCCGTTCAAAAAGCTCAGCCATGCGTTTGTGCGCCGCGTCCCTGCCGGTCAGCATGGTACCGCTTAATAACAAGGTCTCTCCCGGCTGCCAGTTTTCCAAATCCTGTTGCGTCACCGTATCCAGATTGACTCTACGGGCAGTAGCGCCTGTATTCCAGGTAATTTCCGGCCAATCTTCCAGACGCGGCGGTTTGAATTCGGCAGCGCCGCTGCCGTCCAGCACGAAATGCACATGCCGGGTGGCGGCACAGTTAGGGATGATCGCAACCGGCTTGTTGGCCGCATGGGTCGGATAATCGTTGATTTTAATGTCCAGCACTGTGGTAAGTCCGCCCAAGCCTTGAGCGCCGATACCCAGCGCATTGACTTTGTCATACAGCTCCAGGCGCAACTCCTCCAGCGCATTGTTGGGGCCACGTGCGATTAGCTCCTGGATGTCTATCGATCCCATGCATGCCTGCTTCGCCAACAGCATGGCTTTTTCAGCCGTACCGCCGATGCCTATACCCAGAATACCGGGCGGACACCAGCCCGCGCCCATCGTAGGGACTGTTTTCAACACCCAGTCAACGATGCTGTCCGAAGGATTGAGCATCGCAAACTTTGCCTTGGCCTCGGACCCCCCGCCTTTTGCGGCTATTTCAATGTCGAGCTTATCGCCGGGCACGACTTCCATGTGGATCACCGCCGGGGTGTTATCTTTGGTGTTGATGCGTTTCCCTGCGGGATCGCTCAGTATCGAAGCGCGCAGCACATTGTCCGGGTTCAGATAAGCGCGCCGAACGCCCTCATTGATCATGTCGGCGACACTCATGCTCGCATCCCAGCAGACATCCATGCCAATTTTCAAAAATACCGTGACAATACCGGTATCCTGGCAAATCGGGCGATGACCTTCCGCACACATCCGGGAATTGATCAAGATTTGCGCCATCGCATCCTTGGCAGCCGGATTCTCTTCCTTTTGATAGGCCTCATGCATGGCCTTGATAAAGTCCAGTGGATGATAATACGAAATATATTGCAGGGAATCGGCAATACTTTGAATAAGATCGTCTTGACGAATAATGCTCATCGAAAGTGCTATGGTTTAAGAATTCAATTGGTACATTATACCCCGAACAGCTTTATTTATGGATTAAGAATCCACCACAGCCGATCTCACGGCAACTCTAACATTAAAATGGAGCTGTTTTTTAACGAACAACACACTCTCTAAAACAATTGGTTTCAATTGCCGTTTCCGCCCTTCAAAAATACATACTCAACCATGAGCACTCAATTCACCGTCAAAAACGGATTATCATCCAGGGCAAAACCCGCTGCGTTCTTATGCCCTCCTCCGCCAAAACTTTGCGCCAGATGACCTACATCGTAATCGCCGATTGAGCGTAACGAAAAATTCCATTGCCGTTTTCTTCCGTCGTAATGATAAGTCATCCCAAACGTGCCGGATTTTTCGGTTAAAACATGTCCAAGATCGCTGGAAAACAACGATGGCGCATTAGCGGCAAGCCCAACCCCGCCGGCCACCGAGACGCTGTGTGCGGATTTGGCGAT
>JBAQYH010000832.1:0-5124 GCA_049299935.1 Methylobacter sp.
TAAAAATGCACAATGGTCGGAAATTACCTGGAGGCCGGAACAGTGCTCGATGAGTTTCCACGGCCGGGATCTGTTCGCCCCTGTTGCCGCAAAGCTGGCTATAAACGCGGCGGCTGATTTGTTGCAGCCATTGGGCCGGAATGATTTAAACGATTGGTCTCATGACTTGGCGGCAGTGATTTATTTCGATCATTACGGCAATGCGATGACCGGATTGAGGTATCAGGAAGCCTATTCCGGCAAGACTTTAACCGTCAACGGCATTGCGATCAAACAGGCCGGTACTTTCGGCGATGTCGAAGAACAACAGGCTTTCTGGTATAAAAACTCCAGCGGGTTGGTCGAAATTGCAGTCAATAAAGGCCGTGCAGAGCAGCGACTGGCCCTGGAGCTGGGGATGCAAATCAGTTTTTCAGTGTTTTGATAACAGGTGGCTGACTTAAAGTTGCCGCCCCAATGAGTTTAAGCGGGTAACTCGGGATGAACAGGCTCCGCTAATAGTTTATAATTACTCCCTCTAAAGTTTTCATAGCCCGGCGTTCATCTGTGCGCTTGCTCTCGACTGTCATTGGTTAAATACACCCCATGCAAGAAATAAATCCGATCAAAAACAAAATAGCCGACTTAAAAAGCCGTGGCGATGCCCTTAGGAGGTATCTTTGACTTTGACATTAAGAGCGAGCGTTTAGTCGAAGTTTTAAGAGAGCTGGAAAACCCGAAAATCTGGGATAACCCTGAAGAAGCGCAGGCTTTAGGTAAAGAACGCGGCCAGCTGGAAGTCATCGTTAACACCATTAATGATTTGGAGCGCGGCCTCGTTGATGCCGAAGAACTGCTGCTGATGGCGGTCGAAGAAGACGATGCGGAAACCGTTGATACGGTCGTCGATGATTTGGAGCACTTTGAAAAAAGAGTTGCAGACCTGGAGTTTCGTCGCATGTTCTCCGGACAAATGGATGCCAATAACGCCTTTTTGGATATACAGTCCGGCTCCGGCGGCACCGAGGCCCAGGACTGGGCGTCGATCATCGAGCGCATGTATCTGCGTTGGGGCGAACAAAAAGGTTTTAAAACCGAACTGATCGAAGAATCGCAAGGCGATGTGGCCGGTATCAAAAGCGCCACGATCAAATTTGAAGGCGAATATGCGTTCGGCTGGCTGCGCACCGAGACTGGCGTGCATCGCCTGGTCAGAAAATCGCCGTTCGACTCGGGTAATCGCCGCCATACCTCGTTTGCGTCGGTGTTCGTATCGCCGGAAATCGACGACGACATCGACATCGACATCAATCCCGCCGATATCCGTGTCGACGTTTACCGTGCCAGCGGCGCGGGCGGTCAGCATATCAACAAGACCGAATCGGCTGTGCGTATGACCCACAACCCGACCGGTATTGTCGTACAGTGCCAGAGCGACCGTTCACAGCATAAAAACCGCGACACCGCGATGAAGCAATTGAAAGCCAAGTTGTACGAGCTGGAAATGCGCAAACGCAGCGAATCGGCCCAGGCACTGGAAGATACCAAGTCGGATATCGGCTGGGGCAGCCAGATCCGTTCCTATGTTCTGGACCAATCGCGGATCAAGGATTTGCGTACCAGCGTCGAGACAGGCAACACCCAGGCGGTGCTGGATGGGGATCTGGATCAGTTTATCGAGGCTAGTTTGAAGAGTGGGGTGTAGATAGATTAAAGATTGATTTAACTTCAATTAGATAACAGAAGTTCTCAATAGCTTGTTATCAGTCGGTAATTACATTTATGAAAATACAGAGGACTTAATGAGAAAAATAATTGTCACTGATTTAACAAGATTTTCTAACAAGGATATTGTCTGTTTGGCAGGTATAGATGTAGATAACGGAGAGTGTATTAGACCAATGCCTTATCTGAGTGCTTTGCGATGTAAAGAATTAAATTTACTACCCGGCGCAGTTTTATCAGGAAATTTTACGGCATCGCAAAATATAGAACATCCGCATACTGAAGATATGAATCACCAAAATTTACAATTTCATGGGCATTGCTCAGATGCAGAGTTTAAGCAGATTTTATCGAAATCAGCTTTACAAAGTATCGAACAGGGTTTTGATGTAAAGCTGGAAGATCGCCAAAAACACATACCACCAGAATATACGCCTTCAAAATCAATAATTACTATTTCGGTAAATCCATATGGAGTTAGAGTTGTTCAAGATCAATTCGATCAAAAAAAGATAAAAATCCATTTCACTGATAATAATTTAAAAGAGTATAGTTTTCTAGCTATTACTGATCTTGGGTTTCATAGCTATGCTGAGAATCACTTTCATGAAACAAATAGTTATAATGAAATCAATTCTGTCATCCAAAATCAAAAAGAAGTTTTTCTTCGTGTTGGGTTAGGACGTCTTCATGAAAATCAGCAGGGTAAGAAAGGGTTTTGGATACAAGTTAATGGCATTTATAGTTTTCCTGACTATTTTAAAGAAGCCAGAAGGTATGAGTAAATGAGAACATTTACGATAGGGTTTACTCAGAAAACGGCTGAATATTTTTTTTCAATAATAAAAGAAAATGATATTGCCCGAATCGTAGATGTTCGTTTAAATGTTACTTCACAATTAGCTGGTTTTGCTAAAAAAAACGATCTAAGTTATTTTCTTAAAGAATTATGCCAAGCTGATTATATTCATGTTCCAGACTTAACGCCGACAAAACCCATGCTTGACGCTTATAAAAATAAGGTTATTACTTGGGATAATTATGCGGATAAGTTTACCAATCTAATGATTCAACGGCATATTGAAAGAACTATAAATAAGTCTATTTTAGATAATGGTTGTTTGTTGTGCAGCGAACACGAACCACATCACTGTCATCGAAGATTAGTTGTTGAATATCTAAATCAGCATTGGGATTCTAATATAGAAGTGGTGCATTTATTATGAACATTCAAGAACCGACTGTTTTAATTGCCTATCCAAAAGAATTCGTTTGTTATCCTAAATTTGAAAGAAAAATCAGTAAAATATTTTCTGGTTTTCGGTATTTCTCATTAGCGATGATTAACGATTACAACGGTTTCATTGCAAAAAAGATGGAAAATGATCAGCGGGTTCACGATGCTATAAAAACCTCAGAGGATGAACTAGAACAAGTGACTCATGCTGTGATTTTTAATGATGGTGAAAGTTTTACGCATATTCTTAACGAATTAAAACAAAAAGGCATTATATCAAGAGTAATTGATACGACTATTACTCGCGTAGTTAATGTTGATAAAAATGAAAACTACGATATTTATATTGGTCGAGGTTCAGACTGGGGAAATCCCTACGCAATTGGAATTGATGGAGATAGGGACGAAGTCATAAGAAAATATCAGTATGATTTTGATCGTGGTTACCTCAAAAGTAGTAAAGAAAAATTATTAAAATTACGTGGTAAAACTCTAGGTTGTCATTGCAAACCTGCTGCTTGTCACGGTGATATTTTAGCTAATTACTTAAACTCGCTTGATGACGGTAAGTAAATTATTTTTCATCAACTGAAAAGTCGGCAATAGACTTTTTCATTAACTATTTATTTGTTAACGCTTCCGCGTTATTTTTAAATCTTTATACTAAAAAAATCATGTCAGAAATTCAACTAGACGAACAAGAACAAATCAGACAACGCCGCAGCAAATTAAACGAGTTGCGCGAAAACGGCGGCATTGCTTTCCCTACCGATTTTCGCCGCAATGTGGTGGCTGGTGAACTGTTGGCCGAATACGGCGAAAAATCCAAGGAAGAACTCGAAGAAGAACCCTTGCGGGTAAAACTGGCTGGGCGGATGATGACCCGCCGGGTGATGGGCAAAGCCAGTTTCTGCCATATTCAGGACATGTCCGGCAAGATGCAGCTTTATGTGACTCGCGACACACTGCCCGAAGGTTTTTACAACGAGCAGTTCAAAAAATGGGACATAGGCGACATCGTCGGTGCGGAAGGCACACTATTCAAAACCCAGACTGGCGAGCTCAGCGTCAAGGTTGACGATATACGCCTGTTGACCAAAGCCTTGCGCCCGTTGCCTGAAAAATTCCACGGCATTGCCGATCAGGAAATCAAATACCGCCAGCGCTACCTGGATTTGATTATGAGCGAGCAATCGCGCAATACCTTTTTGATCCGTTCCAAGGTGGTCGCCTATATTCGCCAATTCCTGATCGAGCGCAATTTCCTTGAAGTCGAAACGCCGATGATGCAAATGATTCCCGGCGGAGCAACGGCGCGTCCTTTTACGACATTTCATAACGCGCTGGACATGGAGCTGTATCTGCGTATCGCACCGGAGTTGTATTTAAAACGCCTGGTGGTCGGCGGCTTTGAGCGGGTGTTTGAAATCAACCGCAACTTCCGCAATGAAGGTTTATCAACGCGGCATAACCCTGAATTCACGATGTTGGAGTTTTATCAGGCTTATGCGGAATATCATGAATTAATGGATTTGACCGAAGCCATGTTGCGCGGCATCGCGCTTGAAGTGATGGGGCAAACCGTGATTACCTATCAAGGCGAGCAATACGATTTCGGCAAGCCGTTTGACCGCATGACCGTGTTCGAGTCGATTCTGCACTTTAACCCCGACTTAACTGCGGAAAATATCGCCACGCGTGAAGCGGCTGTTGAAGTCGCCAAAAAGCTGAATATCCCGGTCAAGGACGGTTACGGGTTGGGCAAAATCCAGATCGAGATATTTGAAAAAACCGTCGAAAGCCGGTTGATGAATCCGACCTTTATTACCGCTTATCCGGTTGAAGTATCGCCGTTGGCAAGGCGTAATGACGACGATCCGCATGTCACCGATCGTTTTGAGTTTTTTGTCGGCGGGCGGGAAATTGCCAACGGCTTTACCGAGCTGAACGATGCCGAAGACCAGGCTGCGCGTTTCCAGAAACAGGTCGAAGAAAAAGAAGCCGGCGATGATGAAGCCATGCATTTTGACGCCGACTATATCGTCGCGCTGGAGCACGGCATGCCACCCACAGCAGGCGAGGGCATAGGCATTGACCGTCTGGTCATGTTGTTCGCCGATGCGCCGTCAATACGCGATGTGTTGTTGTTTCCGCATATGAGGCCTAAGGGGTAAGCTGTATTC
>JBAQYH010000833.1:0-2376 GCA_049299935.1 Methylobacter sp.
GTCGCGCTAGCGACACCTTAACGTTAAATCAGTATAAATTCGACTAACTGCATAACATCAGTTACTACTTAACAATCGCATAAAATTGAAATAGGTGTGCATCATGCTAAACAACATGAAAAATTCCGGGCAGTTAACCATCAAAATGCGTTTTACGATCATTCTGGGCACCTTCATCATCAGTTTTTCGCTGTTCGGTTTTGCAACATTCAAGGCCATGAATACCGTTAATCTCGATGGCTCGATTTATCAACGCATTATCCAAGGCAAGGATATTATTGCCGATGTCCTGCCGCCGCCTGAATACATCATCGAATCCTACCTGGTAGCGCAGCAACTCACCCAAGCCGCCGACCCTGCTGAAATCGGCGCCTTAACGGCGCGTTTTCAAGAACTGAAAACGGAATACGAGTCCCGCCATCGTTATTGGTTAGGCCAGTCTTTGGAACAGGAACTCCGAGCGTCTTTACTTGACCGCTCTTACCGGGCCGCGCAAACATTCTACAATGAGGCCGACCGGCACTTCCTGCCGAATATCCAGGCAGGCAACCATGACGCTTCCCAAGCCGGTCTCATGCAAATGCGCCATGCTTACGAAGAGCATCGGGCCGCTATTAATGAAGTGGTGAAGCTTGCGGCGGCTAGCAATGTAAAAGATGAGGCACTGGCACGAAGCGCCAGACACGGGTACACAATCGTCCTAACCGGCATTTTCCTATGCTGCATTGCGGCGGCTATCGTACTGACCGGACTGATTAGCCGCGGCATTTTACGCTCGCTCAAAACCGTTCAACAGGTGGCGGGAGCCATTGCCGTGGGCGACCTGGACTCCAATATCGATCTTCATCAAAAAGATGAGATCGGCGATCTATTGCGCGCCATGAAGACCATGCAGGATTCCATTAACGCCTTCGTGGCCGACCTGGACGCGATGGCGCAAAAGCACGCCGAAGGCTGGGTCAAAGAGCAGCTCGATGCGTCGAAATTCTCCGGCACCTTTGGCAAGATGGCGCATGAAGTGAATGAATTGATTCAATCGCGCATCGCTATCAATAGGAGGCTGATCGGCATCGTCAACCAGTATGCCAAAGGCGACTTTTCTATGGATATGGATGTTCTGCCGGGCGAGACAATTGCCATTACCAAGGTTATGGACAATGCCAAAAAGACCTTCCTCGACGTCAACAACGAAATCAAAATGCTCGTAGAAGCCGGCGCTAAAGGCGATTTCTCAAAACGTAGCGATGCGGATAGATTCGAGTTCATGTTCAAAGGGATTCTGACTAACTTCAACAACCTGATGGAATCCTGCGATGTCGGCTTCAACGATATATTGCGCATCGCTAATACGCTGGCTCGCGGCGACCTGACCCAAACCATCGGCAAGGATTACCCCGGCACGTTGGGTGAAGTGATTGCAGGTATGAACAACATTGTGGAAAACCTCAAAGGCCTGGTAGGCGACATCAAGGACTCCACCGACACCATTAACACGGCGGCCCAGGAAATCGCCGCGGGCAACAATAACCTGTCGCAGCGCACCGAAGAGCAGGCCGCAAGCTTGGAGCAAACCGCAGCCAGCATGGAAGAATTGACCTCCGCCGTGCAGCATAATGCCGCCAACGCCGAACAGGCCAACCGGCTTGCCGTTGACGCCTCAAACATCGCCGGCAAAGGCGTTGAAGTGGTCGACCAAGTCGTCGCAACCATGAATGACATCAACGAATCCTCGCTTAAAATCGGCAACATTATCTCGGTGATCGACGACATCGCGTTCCAGACCAACATTCTTGCCCTGAATGCCGCAGTGGAAGCGGCCCGCGCAGGCGAGCAAGGCCGTGGCTTTGCGGTGGTGGCCGTGGAAGTGCGCAATCTTGCCCAACGCGCGGCGACGGCTGCCGGGGAAATTAAAATCCTGATTAACGATTCCGTCGATAAAGTCTCAGGAGGCAGTCGGCTGGTTGCCCAGGCCGGGTTAACCATGGAAGAAATCGTCAGCTCCATCCGGGGCGTTACCGACATGATGGCCGAAATCACCGCGGCTTCTTCCGAACAAAGTTCCGGCATCGAACAAATCAACCAAGCCATCGCCCAGATGGACGACGTAACCCAACAAAACGCCGCCTTAGTGGAACAAGCCGCAGCGGCCGCCGAATCGCTGGAAGAACAGGCGCACCACCTGTCGGGCACGGTAGACGGTTTTAAAGTGGACGGCAACTCGCGTAATGCGGGCAGTTCCCTTCACCTGAAATCCGTACCGAAGACAATCCCGCCCGCCAGAACGGCTGCCGCTAAACAACTGCCGGCCAGACAAAAATTACAGCTACAGCTTGTCGGCAATGACGATTGGGAAGAGTTTTAATCGTTATTCAATGC
>JBAQYH010000834.1:0-1572 GCA_049299935.1 Methylobacter sp.
AGCCCGCACAGCGCGGCAAACACCACTGGGCGTTCCCGCATCAAGCTGCCGATGGCGCCCGGCAAGCCGTTCGATGCGACGATGAGCATCCGGCTGAAGAGGCCGCCCAGCAGACCGCCGAGCAAGCCGCAGACCGGTACGGCGAGCCACTCCCGGCTGAATGCCAATGCCGCGCCGGTATGGCCGAAGTAATTGTAATTGCCCATCAGTGCCAATGAGGTCATGCCGGCGATGATGACGGCAGTGAGGACGGTGCCGCTGGTTTTCTGCTCGAAGGAGCGGCTCATTTCCTCAATGGCGAAAACGATGCCGGCAAGCGGCGTATTGAAGGCAGCCGCGATGCCTGCCGCAGCACCGGCCAGAATCAGGCCGCGCTCCATCTCGCGGCGCGGAAACCGGGTCAATTTGCTCAGCGCATGCATGATGGAAGCGCCGATCTGCACCGTTGGACCTTCGCGTCCCACGGAAGCGCCGGATAGCAAGCCCAGCAGCGTCATCAGAATTTTTCCGATGGCTATGCGCAATGACAGCACATTGTTGCACGCCTCGGCGTCTTGCATGCCGAGCGCAGCGATACTTTGGGGAATGCCGCTGCCCTGCGAACCGGGGAAAAAATGCCGGGTAATGGCAACCACCAGCGCAAGTCCCAAAGGCGTGACGATCAGCGGCAGGTAAGGGGAATAAGCGATCAGGCGATGAAAATATAGGTTGGTGAAATCGCTGCCGACAGCGAAAGCAACCGCCGCCAAACCAACGCTGATTGCGCCGCACCAGAACACCAGCCGGCGTTTCCACAGCCGAAGCGAGAACCATAGATGCCTGGAGCGGCGGAAAACGGGGGTTGGCAATTGGGCTAACCGGGATGAGGAGGGCTGCCCTCATTGTATAGGGAGGAATACCAGCCCCACAAGTCTTACGTTCCGTGATCGTTTTCGGGATTGTAGAGGCCGAGGTTAGCGTCTTTGACCTGGGTGGCAGCGCAATAAAAGTCACCTTGACTTTTCATGGCTAAAAATGCAAGCATGAACCCTATCGCGCCGCTGGGAGCGACTCTCAGACTAAGCAGGTTTCGGACTACATAAGCAACTTTCACCCAAAAGGGAGGCTGAATTATGAATAGCAAAGGAGTGCTCAGGACGTTATTGGCGCTGATTGTCGCGCTTCTTGCAGGCGTGTCGTATTTTTACTATCAAGAAACGCAAAAAAGCATGGCGCAGCAAAAGGGGCTTGATAAGATTGCCGATGAGGCTGCGAAACACCGTCAAAAAATCACGGAACTTGAGGGCGCAGCCCAAAAAGCGGAAAGCGAGAAAATACAATTGCAGGAAGCGCTCGCCAAGGAAAAGAAACCTTGTCGCAGTGCTCGTAGGTGCGATTTTATTCGCACAATCAGGTGCTAATGTGCGAATAAATTCACACCCACTGAAAATGCGCAACCTATTGATGCGTCATACTATTTTATAACAACAGAGGAATGCTGGTTAATTAAATATATAGGGAGTAAACGCCATGTCCAGTCTCATCAACGGATTCAATCCCGACGGCATTGTGACCGTCAACCGCATCCTGCTC
>JBAQYH010000835.1:0-6747 GCA_049299935.1 Methylobacter sp.
ATGCTTACTCGACTGATGCGTGACATTGGCTTTGATTTTTATTGGAACGACAGATACTGCAATAACTCGCTTGCTCTTGGTTTTGAGTATAAGCAAGCGTATGGTGCGTGTCGCGTAGTCACCGCAATGGAGGTATTGGAACACGTAACGGATCCGGTTGCTTTCATAGAAGAAACGCTTGCCTTTTCAGGTGCGAACGCATTGCTGTTTACAACGGAGTTGTATGAAGACGATCCCCCAGCACCGGATGCGTGGTGGTATTACGCATTTTCTACTGGGCAACATATCGGATTTTTCCAACGGCGGACGCTAGCGGCAGTAGCCGACAGATTGGGTCTGCACTTTGCAAGTGCGAATGGCATACACATCCTTTCAAAAACCGTAGTAAATGAGCGATTGCTGGGTATAGTTACAGGGCGATGGATTCCACGGGTTGCGCCGTGGTGGATTCGTAGACGCTTGGGTTCCAAGACGATGGCCGATCATCATTTAATGCTGCATAAAATTGGCAAAGACGAGCAATAGAGAAATGAAAATCGCTTTCGATTCACAGATATTCACCATGCAGGAGTATGGCGGGATTTCCCGTTATATCTGTAGTCTTGCCGCCCATCTGGCAGATATTGAAGGGGTAGAAGCGAGCATTATTGCACCTTTCTATATCAATGCTTATCTTGAAAATCTGCCCAAAGGCATCGTGTCGGGAATCAGGATACCCAAAATACCCAAAACGGGGAGAGCTTTTCATCGGAGCGGTTTATGGTTAGCCCGCGGCGCCATCGCAAGACTTGCTCCGCAGATTGTGCATGAAACCTACTACAATGCGACTCCGATAGCCCCAAAGGGCGCTCGTACCGTGGTGACGGTTTACGACATGATACACGAACTGTTTCCCGCCGCGTTTCCTCAACATGATCGAACCTCTGAGAGAAAGCGCATCGCGACGCAAAGGGCCGATCACGTGCTTTGCATTTCTGAAAGCACCCGCAGGGATTTGCTGGAGCTTTTCGGCTTACCGGAAGATAAGGTCTCGGTCGTTTACCTTGGCTTTGATCGTTTGCCCCCGATGATCTTGGAATCTGACCATAAAAAGCCTTACCTGCTTTACGTCGGTTATCGTAGCGACTACAAGAATTTTGAAGGATTCTTGCGCGCCTATGCCGGTTCGCCGTGGCTGCGTAATAATTTTGATGTCGTGAGCTTCGGTGGCGACGCATTTTCGAGTATCGAAAAAAAGCTGTTTGATGACTTAAAGCTTTCTGATAATCAGCTGCTGCAAATGAATGGAAATGACAGCGAACTCGCTAACGCCTATCGTGGCGCCGCATTGTTTGTTTACCCCTCTCTTTATGAAGGCTTTGGCATTCCGCCGCTGGAGGCGATGTCTCTGGGTTGTCCGGTTGCCTGCAGCAACAACAGTTCCGTTCCTGAAGTGGTAGGCAGTGCTGCCGAACAGTTTGACCCAAAAGACACCGAATCCATACGCACGGCTCTGGAGCGCGTATTGAATTCAACGGCAAGACGAACCGAGCTGATTGACAAAGGACATGTGCGCTGCGGTCAATTTTCGTGGGAACGGTGTGCAGAGGAAACACTGGCTGTTTACAGGAGCCTGATGTGAAAAGAGCTTTGATTTGCGGAGTAAGCGGGCAGGATGGCACCTATCTCGCGCAGTTGTTGCTGGATAAGGGTTATGAAGTGTGGGGCACATCCAGGGATGCTCAAGTTGCGCCACTTGCCAATCTTGTGCGCGCAGGGATACGCGATAAGATTCAAATGATTTCCATGGCGCCCAACGATTTTCGCAGCGTTCTCACGGCATTGAATCGTAGTAACCCGGACGAATTGTATTTTCTGGCCGGACAGAGTTCCGTAGGCTTGTCTTTCGAGCAACCCGCAGAAACGCTTGAGAGCATTACCGTGGGCACGCTGAACCTGTTGGAGGCGATTCGCTTCCGGGACAAACCGGTCAAGTTCTATCACGCCAGTTCGAGCGAGTGCTTTGGCGATGCAGGCGAGCAACCGGCGGACGAGAATACGCCTTTCCATCCGCGCAGTCCGTACGCCGTAGCCAAAGCATCTGCGCATTGGCTGGTTGCGAACTACCGGGAAGCGTACGGTTTGTTTGCGTGCAACGGGATCTTGTTCAACCATGAGTCGCCCCTGCGGCCTACCCGGTTTGTGACGCGCAAAATTACGGCAGCGGCATGCCGGATCGCGCAGGGCTCAGATGAAAAACTCCGGCTTGGCCGACTTGATATTGTCAGGGATTGGGGCTGGGCGCCGGAATATGTGGAGGCGATGTGGCTCATGCTTCAGCAGGAAACCCCGGATGACTTTATTGTCGCAACAGGTGAGGCGCATTCGCTGGAAAATTTCGTCGAGGCGGCCTTTGAGGTCTCCGGATTAAATTGGCGGGATCATGTTATTTCCGACGCGTCTTTGTACCGGCCAACCGACCTTGCCTGGAGCCAGGGAAACCCTGCAAAAGCGAATGATATATTGGGCTGGCGGTCGCGAGTATATATGCGCGAAGTGGTGTCACGGTTGGTCGAAGCGGAGAAAAATTTGGACGATCTTGCCTAAGAATACACTCATAGGAAGATTTAAATGGTTGTCACGAAATAGATTTGCGCTGCTAATTTTCTGCGCATAAGCGGTTTTTTAAGTGCTGGGGCAACATTGGATCTCATACGGTGCTAAGACTAAATTTCTGAACTATAAGAGAAACGACAAAATGAGTAAAGAACAATACTTACAATATGGTAGCGGATTTTCAGGGCCAGTTGGGTGGCGTAATTTTGATGCTTCACCTACTTTGCGTTTTGAGAGACTACCGCTCGTTGGCCGACTCTATACGAAAAATGAAATTCGCTTCCCAGATAATGTGGAATATGGTGACATCGTTAAGGGGTTGCCAATGGCACCTAATTCATGCAAAGGTGTTTATTGTTCTCATGTTCTTGAGCATCTATCACTTAATGATTTTAAGGTTGCATTAGACAATACATACAAAATCTTACAGCCTGGTGGAATATTCCGTCTTGTGTTGCCGGATTTGGAATATTCCGTCAAACAATATCTCAGCGATAGTAAAAATGATGCAGCTTATTCGTTTATGCGTGAAACCTATCTTGGACTCGAAAGCAGACCTCATAATTTAAAGGATTTCATTGTCTCTTGGCTTGGCAACTCCAAACATTTATGGATGTGGGACTACAAGGCCATCTCTCAGGAGCTTCTAAATGCAGGTTTTATTGAAGTACGTAAAGCATCTTTTGGGGATTCGCTTGATGCAATGTTCTTGAGCGTGGAAGAGAAAAGCAGATGGGATAATTGCCTTGGCGTTGAATGTAAAAAACCTATCCGTTTGCATGTTTGAAAATGATGACATGGAAGTGTGTCAATGGTTGCGCACGAAAGTCGATATATTATTCTATGCTTAATTAATGATTAGACACCTACTAAACCTCCTGCTCTGGATATTGCCTCCATCGCGGCTTTTTTCGTTCAGGCGTCTTTGTCTTGAGCTGGCTCAAGTCGGCGTCGGTAAGAACGCGTCAGTGTGCGGCCGGGGCTGGATATACGGTCGCGGGCAACTAAATCTTGGCCGCGATACCTGGCTAAGCCCCGGCGTGATTTTTTACACACATTTGGACGCTCCAATCGTTATCGGCTCGAACTGCGACATCGGCCCGGCTGTTGAGTTCATCACCGGAAGCCACATTATCGGAACCTCCTCACGCAGGGCGGGCGACGGCACAGCCGAGCCTATCGTCATTAACGATGGCTGCTGGATTGGCGCCGGTTCCCGGATATTGGGCGGGGTCACTATCGGGGCGGGATCGGTCGTCGCCGCAGGTTCGGTGGTAACATGCGATGTCCCGGCGGACGTACTCGTGGCGGGCGTACCTGCCGTCTTCAAAAAGAAGCTCTCTTAAACATGCGTAACCTTTTTTTTATCTGCAATGCCCTTGATGATGAAACGCGCCTTGAAAGAGACATCGTAACGGATAGTCCCGCTGCATCGCGTAAAGTCTTCCTCTTATCTAAAGCGCTGCAAAAAGCCGGGGTGCGCGCCTTAGTGCTTAGCTTGGGACGCGGCAAACAGGACGGCTCCGGCCGTTATTTTCGCGGCAAGGTACGCCGAGTGGACGGCGTGCCTGTTATTTATTTGCCCTTTTTCCACTTTCCTGTGCTTTCCGAGTTGCTGACATTATTTTCTTCCGTTCCTGTGCTCTGGCGCTTGCATAGAAAAAAAACGGAGAAAACCGCCCTTTTTTATAATCGCATGCCGGCCTACCTCCCCCTCCTGTTTTTTGCAAAAATCCTTCGGATTGAGACAGTATTGGATTTAGAGGATGGTGCAACCGATTTAAACCCTCGGTCTTTATCAGGTGCAAAGTCGCGCCTTCTAAGCCGGCTGTTCGATGCACTATGCTCGGGAGGCGCACTGCTTGCGTGTCATGCGCTTGAAAGCGCGACCAAACTGCGGCCCACGCTATGTTGTTACGGGACTTCAGAAACGCAGTCCGTCACGGCAAGATGGGATTTATCGCCGGTCACCGTCCTTTTGGGCGGAACGGTTTCAAACGACACCGGCGCGCCGTTGCTAATTAACGCAATCAGTATATTGCGAGAACGTGCTCCGTCTTGGGCAGGAAATATAAGGTTTCAGATTACCGGCAAAGGCGATTGTCTTGAGCGGTTTAAAGCGTTGGCGGACAATCCCGGCATTCCCGAAATCATTGTGCATGGCCGCACAACAGACGAAGAATACAGGCAGATACTCGCGGAAACTCATGTTGGCCTTGCCCTTAAACCAAACTCAGGCGCACTTGCAGATACGACATTCCCATCGAAAGTCATCGAGTTTGCCGGCCAAGGCATACTCGTCGTCACGACGGACATTAGTGATGTTCGAAAAGTGCTTGCTGATGGCGCAATCTATTTGGAGGCTGACGATTCGGAACTGCTGATCGAGAAGCTGCGTTGGATTGTCGAGAATCACGATGCCGCAAACGCTTTATCGCTAAATGGCGTACAGGCCGTATCGGCAGTATGCGCACCGGAAAGAGTGGGTCAAATGCTGGGTAATTTCCTGTTTAAGTCTTTAACTGGTGCGCAACAATGAAAATAGTCAGTTGGCACCCGGTTTTAACGGATCATCAGTCCTATACGTTGGAAGCTCTGCAACAGGCGGCGACATGCCCTCTAACGGTGTATGTCGCCAAGGCTGAACATCCAGCGCGGCAATTACAAGGCTGGGTGAATCGACATACCGCATCGCTTTCCCCACAGCTGATTCCGCAAAAAGGATGGTTCAAATACATTGTTCGGCAGCTTCGGGCGCATCGGGATGCAATTCATCTTTTTGGCAGTCCCTTTGAACAACCGAAACTGATTGTTACGTTATTGCTGGCCGCAGCAATGGGGCTAAGGGTGTTTTTAATCTCCGAACCCTATTCTCCAATTTCTGCGGGTTATCAAAACGACAGGCTTAAACTCATTAACCGGGCTAAAGCGGTGCTGCGCCCGGTCTTATACCGTTGTTACGGTGCGCTGCTGAGCCGCCGTATCGCCGGCGTCTTCGCTATTTCCCCGCTCGCGGCCATACAATACCGGGGGATCGGCATCGCCGGGAAAAAAATATTTCCCTTTGGCTACTTCGTGCCGCGCTCTGAACGCCTTTGTTCAAAAACGCCGGCGGCCGATTCGGAAAAAACGGGTTTAAAACTGATTTTCATCGGGACATTGATTGAACGAAAGGGCCTGGATGTGTTGATTGAGGCAGTCAGAAGCCTGAATAGAACGGAATTGCTTGTCACGCTTGATGTTTACGGTTCCGGCGATTCCAGTCAATTCGATCTCGATCAAGCTGCCGTCCGGTATTGCGGATTGATTCCTTTCGGGGAAGCGCAAGCCGTTATTGCCGATTATGACGCTCTCGTGCTGCCGAGCCGGTATGACGGCTGGGGCGTCGTTGTCAATGAGGCGCTGATGGCGGGAGTCCCGGTGATTTGCAGCGACCGGGCAGGCGCGGGAGCCGTCGTTGAAAAGTGGCAGTGCGGAGCCATTTTTGCCAGTGAAGATGCACCTGATTTGACGGGTAAATTGAACGAGTGGCTACGCGCGCCGGAATCCCTGGCAAAAATGCGCCTTGCTGCCCGGAATGCAGGTGCTGCTCTTGATCCTGACGTGGCCGGCCGCTATATGCTCGATGTGCTCTCGTTTGACACAAAGCAACCGGCACCCTCTTGCCCTTGGTATGATTATGATTAAGCAGGCCGTAGAAAGAAAGGCGGTTCGTCTTCATCTTACCAATATTGCCGGGCTTGGCGCCGTGCAACTTCTCCAGTCTTTACTGCCGAATTTTGAGCGGCTGCCGGACTATAAATTGGACGCGGTTTACCTGCCGTCTCGGGGGGAGCTTGCCGATTACGAAGCCGGTTGCCATGAAATCAAGCTGATACGTTACAAACGCTATTTACCCAATTCAATTTCAAGATTGCTGGAATGCACGCTATTCGGCAGTAAGTTTGACGGCGCTACGCCGTTGCTGGTGCTGGGCGATATACCTGTCAGGAGTAAAACGAAACAGACGGTCTTCGTTCAGACCCCCTTGCTGACGCACGGTGCCAGTACAGGCAGGCAGCTTGGCGCGATCAAGTATTGGATAGCGAGATGGTTGTTCCGGCTCAACATAGGCTATGTTTCCGCCTTCATTGTTCAGACGGAGGCCATGAA
>JBAQYH010000836.1:0-9891 GCA_049299935.1 Methylobacter sp.
CATCGTACGAGGCGCTGTTGGCGTAGAAGTAGCCGTCGTAGAAGTCGCCGTTGCCGTAGTAGTAGGTGAAGTAGTACAACGAGGAGCCTGACGCCGAGCTGTTATCCGCTTCGTAGTAGCCGTAGCCCGCATAGTCGTAGCTGCTGTAGCCGTTGAAGTAGGCGTAGCCGTACTCGTTGCCTATGCCGGAATAGCTGTAGATGTTGTAGGCGGTATCCGCGTAGGTGCCGCTTTCGCTGTCGTAGTAGCTGGTCGCTTGGACGTAGCCGTCATTACTGCTGCTGTAACCGGTGTATTCGCTGCTGACGTAGTAGTAGCCGTAGTTGCCGGTTTCGTTGTAGGTGTACCAGTAGCTGCCGGCATCGTATGAGGCGCTGTTGGCGTAGAAGTAGCCGTCATAGGAGTCGCCGTTGCCGTAATAATAGGTAAAATAATACAATGATGAAGATGAAGCAGTTGGCAAGTTAGCTTCATAATAGCCTCCGCCAAAATAGTCATAGCTGGTGTATGAACTATCGGAATATGCATAGCCGTACTCCGAACCCGCCCCCGTTGATCCACTTGCATAGGTATAGTAAGCATAACTGTTGCTATAGCTATCGTAATAACTAGTGGCATAGGTGTACCCTTCTGAACCCGTATCATAACCATATTGATATTCGTATGAAATATAATAGTAGCCGTAGTTGCCGGTTTCGTTGTAGGTGTACCAATAGCTCCCTACATCATAGTTAACACTGTCTGCATAGAAATACCCGCTATAATAGTCCCCATTGCCATAATAATAGGTGTATTGATAGTACGAATCAGCATTTTGTATAGTCATAAATAAAAATCCCCTGAGTTTTAATAAAGCCCCAAATTAGCGACTTACCAAATCCCGCTAACTTCGAATTCAACCAATTTTAATAACCGCATTTACTATCAATAAGTTATGACAACATCCCCTTTATTATGGACAATCCCTACTTTCCGATCTCATGTGATTGAGACCAAACATTGCCCTACACTACCTACGTCTAAATACTTTTCCCTTAAATTAACATCAATTTAAGCTCAAATATACATCATTTCTATTTTTTCGCAAAAAAACCTATCATTAAAGACAATCGCACATAAATTATCCCGATTACCCAAACCAGATAATTACTGCCTGGCGCCGACTTTATGTCTTATTTCAGTCTTGATAAAATTTAGGTGCCGGACATGAACCAGCCGCTTTTACTACGCCTTCTACTTTGCGCACTCAATTATTCTTTTCATCCGAAGCAAAAAATATCATGGCTCCAATAAAAATTATGTGATGTTGTTCACAAAAAAAACACCCCCACAACCCTCTGCAAAATAGGGGACTGAACAATCTCAATTCATGCCACCTCCCTCAGCCAAACACGCTTATTATTTCACCTCGCCAACGAGCGAATAAGCAGAGCACTGACCAGCAATTATCAAGCAAACTTAATGCCCCTTCTGCTTATCGGCAACAAAACTTGAAACTTTAATTTACGCTTACCATACTTAACAAAACTTTATTCGTGATACGACACTTGTCGTCGTTGAGCATCCAACCACTTTATTTTGCAATTCAAGCACCTCATCAAAAGCTGCCTAAGAATGTGAATTTGCAGCCAAATTGATTTAGACAAAAAGCCATCCCACCGCATCGAAGCAGATCCCCTTAAATCGCAGCGCCAACACATTCAAATGCATGTTGCGCTGGTCACATAATCGCCTAACATTCGATAACTGGTCGCTTTGAATTTTGGATGACAAACATTGAAAACAAAAACTATTCGCCAAATAGGGCCTACAAATTAATATTAATCAGGCATTACTCCTTTAATATATAGCAGGGACTCAAAAAACTTCATGCTTCCCCCGTCTACATCTGCGCTGTCTACATAGAACTCTAGTTGGATACGATCACTTAGCCTAAAACGTTTACGTTTCCACACCCTACTGCACCGATCCAGACAACGCCTAGACTTTTAAATCAGCATCTCTCATGATCCACAATGAATAACAAACACTGCAAAATCTTGCTTGTCATAGTAGAATGCCGTCAGTCTCCAATATAAATCATGTAATCATGGATCAACGTACTGCGGAAGTAGAGCGAAATACGCTTGAAACTCAAATCAAAATCAAAATTAACCTGGATGGATCGGGTCAATCCTCGTTTTCAACCGGCGTACCTTTTCTTGAACACATGCTCGATCAAATTGCCAGACACGGCTTGATTGACATGGAAATCGAAGCCAAAGGCGATTTGGATATTGATGACCATCACACCGTCGAAGACATCGGCATTACCTTAGGCCAGGCGTTTGCCAAAGCCATGGCTGACAAAAAAGGCATTTACCGTTACGGACATGCTTATGTGCCGTTGGACGAAGCGTTGTCTCGGGTCGTGATTGATTTTTCCGGACGCCCCGGCCTGTTTTATGAAGTCAAATATCCAAAAGCCATGATCGGCAGTTTTGACGTTGATTTGTTCCGCGAATTTTTTCAGGGCTTTGTCAACCATGCCGGCGTGACTTTGCATATCGACAGCTTGAAGGGCGCAAATGCCCATCATGTCGCCGAGACCATTTTTAAAGCCATGGGCCGAGCCATACGCATGGCGATTAGCGCCGACCCGCGTATGGCAGGCATCATGCCGTCAACCAAGGGCAGTCTTTAAACTTTAATCTTAATCCTGTATTTCTTATGTCTTCTGTCGCTGTAATTGATTACGGAATGGGTAATCTGCACTCAATCGCCAAGGCCCTGCAACATGCAGCGCCTGACGTGGATGTCGCTTGTGTTTCCGATGCTGAGTCTATCCTCAGCGCCGACCGGGTGGTTTTTCCCGGCGTCGGCGCAATACGGGATTGTATGCTGGCGCTCAATCAATCCGGTTTGTCTGCCGTTATCCAACAGGTTGCCAAGAGCAAGCCTTTGCTGGGAATTTGCTTAGGGATGCAGGCCTTGTTGACCGACAGCGAAGAAAACGGCGGCACCGCCTGCCTGGACATTTTAGCCGGGCATGTCGTGCGTTTTCCCGAATCGCTGAAAGACAACGACGGGAACTCACTCAAGATTCCGCACATGGGCTGGAATCAGGTCCATCAGCGGCAACAACATCCGCTATGGGAGAATATTCCCCAGGACAGCCGCTTTTATTTTGTACACAGTTATTATGCGCAGCCGGATGATGCCGCAGTGACGGCAGCGACTGCGCAATATCCGGATGCATTTACCTGTGCTTTGGCGCAAGATAATGTGTTTGCCGTACAATTTCACCCCGAAAAAAGTCAGGCGGTCGGTTTACAGCTGCTGAAGAATTTTTTGCATTGGGATGGACAAGCCTAGTTACTTTTGACTGATTACACGCCATTGAGGACTCACTGTTTATGTTGTTAATACCTGCAATCGATTTAAAAGAGGGAAAATGTGTTCGTTTGCGTCAGGGACGAATGGATGATAATACGATTTTTTCCGATGACCCTGTCGCCGTAGCAGGCAAATGGGTTGCCGCCGGCGCGAAAAGAATCCATTTGGTTGACCTGGATGGCGCGTTTGCCGGAAAACCCAGAAATGCCGAAGTCATTCATGCCATTGTCGAAGCCTACCCCAATGTGCCGATACAGATAGGCGGCGGCATTCGCGACGAAGAAACGATCCAGGCTTATCTTAATGCCGGTGTGGAGTATGTCATCATCGGCACCAAGGCGGTTAACGAGCCGCATTTTGTCCGGGATATGGCGCTGGAATATCCGCGCCACATCATCGTCGGGTTGGATGCAAAAGACGGCAAGGTGGCTATTGACGGCTGGTCCAAGCTGTCCAAACACGATGTGATCGATCTGGCCCGGCATTTTGAGGAAGACGGCGTCGAGGCCATTATCTACACCGATATTTCCAGGGACGGCATGATGTCCGGCGTTAATGTCGAGGCGACAGCGAAATTGGCGCGCGCGATCCGGATTCCGGTTATTGCGTCCGGCGGCATTACCAATATGGATGACATCCGGGCCTTGGGTGCTGTCGCAAGCGACGGCATTATGGGCGCTATCACCGGCCGGGCGATTTATGAAGGCACGCTGGATTTTGAAGCTGCCGAAAAATTAGCGGAATCATTCGAATAACCATGAGCTTAGCCAAACGCATTATTCCCTGTCTGGATGTCGATAATGGCCGCGTCGTTAAAGGCGTAAAATTTGTCGATATTCGCGATGCCGGCGACCCCGTCGAAATCGCCAGACGCTATGACCGCGAAGGCGCGGATGAAATCACGTTCCTGGATATTACCGCCACACACGATAATCGGGACACCATTGTTCATGTCGTCGAGCAGGTGGCCAGCGAGGTTTTTATCCCGCTGACGGTCGGCGGCGGCATCAGGACACTGGAAGACATTCGCCGCATGCTGAATGCGGGCGCCGATAAAGTAGGCATTAACAGCGCGGCGGTTGCCAATCCTGAATTTGTTCGCGAGGCGGCGGAACGCTTCGGTTCGCAATGTATAGTCGTCGCCATGGACGCAAAAAAAACCAGCCAGCCCGGCGAACTCAGTCGGTGGGAGATTTTTACCCACGGCGGCCGCAAACCGACGGGCATTGATGCGATTGCCTGGGCAAAAAAAATGGTCGACTACGGTGCCGGGGAAATCCTGCTGACCAGCATGGACAGGGACGGAACCCGTGAAGGTTTTGATTTGCCGTTAACCCGCGCCATTAGCGAGGCGGTAACGGTGCCGGTGATTGCCTCCGGCGGCGTCGGCAATCTCGATCATCTGGCTGACGGCATTATTGAAGGCAAGGCCGATGCGGTTTTGGCCGCCAGCATTTTTCATTTCGCCGAATACACCATTGAGCAGGCCAAGCAACACATGGCCTCTCGCGGCATAGAGGTACGCCTGTGAACGCATCCTGGCTAGACGAGATACGCTGGACTGAAGGCGGACTGGTGCCGGTTATCGCACAGCAGGCAAAAACCGGAAAAGTATTGATGTTCGCCTGGATGAATCGTGAATCATTGGCTTTAACGGTCGCCGAAGGTTATGCGGTTTACTGGTCAAGGTCACGCGGCAGATTATGGCGCAAAGGCGAGGAATCCGGACACCGGCAGAAAGTGATCGGACTATTCCTGGATTGCGATGAAGATGTCATTTTACTTAAAATTGAACAGGAAGGCGATATAGCCTGCCATACCGGCCGGGAAAGCTGTTTTTATCGCAGCCTGGTTGACGGGCAATGGCAAGCCGTCGAGCCGGTCTTGAAAGATCCCGAAACTATTTATAAAAAATCATGAGCGACGTATTACAACAATTGGCGCAAATTCTGGAACAGCGTAAACTGGAGTCTGCCGATAAGTCCTATGTCGCCAGTCTGTATGCCAAGGGACTGGACAGCATACTGAAAAAAATCGGCGAAGAAGCAACAGAAACCGTTATCGCCGCCAAAGACGGCAATAAAAAACAGATTATTTATGAAACTGCCGATTTGTGGTTTCATTGCATGGTGTTGCTGGCCGACCAGGGACTGGGGCCGGATGATGTATTGCAGGAACTGCAACGTCGTTTCGGCTTGTCCGGCCTGGAAGAAAAGGCGCAACGTAACAAGTAGAGAGGCCTTGTCCTGCAAGGTCTTCATTGGAGTTCAAAATGGGTCTTAGCGTTACTCACTTATTAGTTGTATTAGCCATCGTCATCGTTGTTTTCGGCACCAAGCGTTTGCGCAATATCGGCGCCGACCTGGGCGGAGCCATCAAGGGCTTTCGCACGGCCATCAAAGAAGGCGAAGAGGACAAGCCTGCCGAAAATAAAGGTGAAGCCATTGAGGGCGAAATCACTTCCAAAAAAACCGGTAAAGATTAACTTCCATGTTTGATGTCGGTTTCTCGGAACTTTGTCTGATCGGGCTGGTCAGCTTATTAGTGATAGGTCCTGAACGATTGCCCAAAGTGGCTCGGCTTGCCGGGTTCTGGCTGGGTAAAACGCGCAGCATGGTGGCTTCCGTCAAGGAAGAAATCAAACTGGAACTGCAAGCCGAAGAATTGCGCCAGATATTTAAAGAGCAGTCCGGACTGGAGGCCGCTCAGCAAATGCTTGATGAAACGTCCAACACCATCAAATCCACGTTTGAACAGTCGCCGACGAATACAGGGTTACAGGGCGACTTGGATGCGGCAGTTACCGAGGTAGAGCAGCATAAGGAGCCCTTACCGACAGCCAAAGCCGAAACGCATGAACCCAAATAATTATAACGAGGGCGGAGAACAGCCCTTTATCAGTCATCTGATTGAGCTGCGTAACCGCCTGCTGCGTGCGGTTTTATGCGTATTAGTCGTATTCTTGGCGCTGGCGTCATACGCCAATAAAATCTACAGTCTGTTGGCAGGCCCCTTGCTGCAGCACATGCCGAAAAATAGCACGATGATTGCTATTGATGTGGCCTCCCCGTTTTTCACGCCGTTTAAACTGGCGCTGGTAGTCTCGGTTTTTATTTCCGTTCCCTTTATTCTTTACCAGTTCTGGGCATTTGTAGCCCCAGGCCTGTATAAGCGGGAGCGGCGTATGATTTTGCCGCTGTTGATTGCCAGCACCCTGCTGTTTTATATGGGCGTAGCCTTCGCCTACTTTGTAGTGTTCCCGCTGGTTTTTGGCTTTTTGACAGCCGCAGCCCCCGAAGGCGTGGCGGTAATGACTGACATTGCCAAATATCTCGATTTTGTTTTAGCCATGTTTTTTGCGTTCGGAGCTTGCTTTGAAGTGCCGGTATTCACCATCGTATTGGTCTGGACCGGCTTGATAACACCAGAAGGCCTCGCCGAAAAACGCCCCTATGTCATCGTCGGCGCATTTATCGTCGGGGCCGTTTTAACGCCTCCCGACGCGGTCTCGCAAACCCTGTTAGCGGTACCGATGTGGATGCTGTTTGAGCTGGGCTTGTTATGTTCCAGGCTTTTTGTACCCAAGCCGGATACCGATTATCAAACGCCCGATGACGCCGAAATGGCAGCACGGCTGGATAAAATCGAACAAGAAGATGAGTAATTTAGAAAAATAATTAAAACTTCAGCTCGCCGAGGCATCGAGGAAAATATGACTGACCTTCAAAACACCATCAATAAAGCCGGTACATTTTCCAGCAAGGCCAGGACTATCAGCATTGCGGCTGCGCTAATCATCGGCGGCCCTTGGCTGATTTCCAATTCGGTGGAAATGCTCGATTCAACGGAAATCATGGTCATTCAATACCCCAACGGCACGCTGCTGGCCGCTGTTGAACCTGGCTGGTATGGACAGTGGTTCGGCTCGGTGACCAAATACCCGTTGCGCTCGCAATTTTCATTTTCATCGGCGTTTGATCAGGGCGAGGCGAAAAATGAGAGCCTTAAATTACGCTTCAATGATGGCGGCCATGCCAACGTATCCGGCGTGGTGTCCTGGGAAATGCCGGTAGACCACGACCATCTGATCATGATCCACAGAAAGTTCGGCAACACCAAATCTGTAGAGCAGCAGATCATCAGGCCTACACTGGAATCGGCCGCCTACACATCCGGCCCGCTAATGTCCTCAACGGAATCGGCTGCCGAAAAACGGAATTTGCTGCTTCAATACATGCAGGATCAGGCAAAAAACGGCACCTATCAAACGCGCACCGTATCCCTTAAAGTGCCCGATCCATTGACCGGGGTTGAAAAAACCGTGAACGCCGCTGAAATTGTCATGGCGGGAGGAATTCCGGTTCGGGAGCAGGAAAGTTCCACTAAAGTGTTCGGCATTAACCTGCTGCCGATGACGATTAATCAAATCAAATACGATGATGCCATTGAGTCGCAAATTACCCAAAGGCAGGTGTCTATTCAAGGTGTCCAGATTGCCCAGGCCAACGCCTTAAAAGCCGAACAGGATGCCATTACCGCCGAGAAATTAGGTCAGGCGGAGGCGGCAAAAGCCAAGTGGACGCAAGAAGCGATTAAAGCTCAAAAAATAACCGAAGCACAGCAATTCCTCGAAGTAGCTACGCTGGAAGCCAAACAGGCCGAGCAATATAAAAACAAGCAAATCCTGGAAGGCCAAGGCAATGCAGAAAAGAAAAGGCTGGAAATGCAGGCCAATGGCGCATTAGACCAGAAACTGGACGCTTATGTGAGTATTCAAAAGGCCTATGCCCAGGCCATAGGCGCTTATAAAGGCGCTTGGGTGCCGCAAATTGTAACAGGCGGCGCTGGCGGCACGGCCGGCTCCGGCGCTCAACAAATGATTGATTTGCTGTCGGTTAAAGCGGCAAAGGATTTGGGCATCAATATGTCGATCGAGGGCGCGGCCCAAACTACCGGCAAGCAGTAGGCTTCCAGCCGACAGATTGCGGATGACAGTATCATAAAAAAGACAGTACAATACGCTGCGTCAGAAAACAGATGTTGAGTTAAGGGATTCCTAAATTATTAGGTTGTCCGGTTATCAATGTTGTAGTTCTGTGCTAACCGTAAATTTTTATTTGAGGAGTCTTCGAATGGCAACAGGCACTGTAAAGTGGTTTAACAACACGAAAGGTTTTGGTTTTATTGCACCTGCGGATGGCGGCGAAGACGTTTTTGTTCACCATTCAGTTATTCAAGGCGAAGGCTTCAAAACACTGACTGAAGGCGAAACAGTCACTTTTGACATCGAATCAGGTCCAAAAGGCTTAACCGCCACTAATGTTCGTTCCAACTAAGGGATAACCGGATTTTAAAAAAGCCCTTGTGAGCCATCACAAGGGCTTTTTTTTGTCTCGCCGTTTTTAAAAAGCTATTTTAAAGGACGGCCTTTGGCGTCTTGATTGATCTGTCCGCCAAAAAGCAGAACGCCTTCTATAAACCCCCAGAGCGCCGCGAATCCGGGCAGTCCGGTCACGTAAAGGACCAGTGTCAACGCTATCTGCATAAAGGCCAGCCTGTAAAAGCCCAGATAAAGCCTATGCGCGCCCGTCCAACCCAAAAATAACGCCAGCACAGCCGCCAGGTATTTGTATTTAACGGCTTTAGGCGGTTCCAAATACGCACCCACCAAATTAATATTGCCCGCACTGGTTCCCTCAGCGTCAAAGTTGACGTCATCGCCTTCATCCGGCGGTACGTCCGCGACCCAATCCTCTAAATGGAACGTAAACAGCGTTCCCTCACTTTTTATTGCCCCGGTTTGCGTATCGGGATCATAACTTTCAATCTGTCCAATCATTTATCATCTACCTTTAAAAATAGGGCGCCGCATTGACCACCCTTTCACCCTGCGAACATTACAATACCAGCACAACCGCCGGATCAATCATCTCGCAAACGTACGGCTAAAACATCACACAGCGCGTGATGCAACACTCCGTTTGCGGTCGACCCCAGCAACAGGGCGAATCCATGACGGCCATGCGAGCCGACTACGATTAAATCTACGTTGTTTTCTTCAGCAACCCTGATTATTTCCAGCTTGGGGCTACCCGTTTCCATCCACCGGCAATCTTCAGCAATATCCAGTTTATCGGCCAGATCGGCCAGCCTCTTTTTTGCCGCCGCCATCAGCTCGGCAGTCAAATCGAGGTCAAAAGGAATCGTCGATCCATAAGCCGCATCGGTAATCAGCAAATTGTCCATCACATGCACAATGCTCAGTTTTGCCCGATATTTCTCGGCCAAATCCTTAGCCCTCTCGGCAACGGCCTCGCCGTGCTCCGAAAAATCAGCCGCCAGTAATATATGTTTATAGCTTTCCATGATTCCTCCTATTTAACGCCGAAAAATCCCCCCTAACCCCCCTTTGCCAAAGGGGGGTTAGGGGGGATTTAATAAAGCCATCACCTGATAAGATCCCAGTATGTATAAAAACGCCAAGCCTAAACTAAAAGTCAAAGTTTGTCCCAACGC
>JBAQYH010000837.1:0-2347 GCA_049299935.1 Methylobacter sp.
GCCATGACCAACACGCCGGATATTGACTGGCTGCTGGAAAATCAGGACAAAATCACCCACAAGTACTTCCAGATGGGGCTGGACAAAAAAATTTAAAACCCTATAAAAAAGCCCCGGTAAACGGGGCCTTTTTATAGCGGTATCGAGCAAATCGAATAATTTATGCGCTACCCTATTTTAACCAACACTTCGCCACGCCCCATTTCCGACATATCGCCCGCATAACGCTGCACCCGGTTAAAGGCCGCCGAGTTGTCTGCAAACCTGGAATTGAACTTTTTAAACGATGCAAACAAGATCGGTAAAAACGCCAAGGTATGCGCGCCGCAATCATTAAATCTTGCCGATGACTGCGGTTGATTCCATAGTAATAACGTACCCCTGCGCATTGCAAAGCCCAAATACCTGCCGGTCTGCCCCATGACCGCAATAGTACCTGCTGTCATCCTGGAGCCGCAGTAATCGCCGGCATTGCCTTCGATCAGGATATTGCCGCGACGCATATGATCACCGGCGCGCTCCCCGACATTGCCTTTCACCAGAATGGTTCCGCCTTTCATGCCCATTTTGTTGCCGGGCAAGGCCGCACCCAAAAAATCACCGGCATTACCGTTAATCGTCAGAACCCCCTTTTTCATTTCGCAGGCAGCATAAAGCCCGGCATCGCCGGACACCTCAATCTCGCCGGATTTCATGCCCAAGCCGAGATAAGCGCCTGCATCGCCTTCAACCGTTATGCGTCCACCATCCAGTTCCTTGCCGATAAAATCGAGCTTGTCAAAGCTGCCTTTGAGCACGATGTTTTGCGCATCGCTACCGGCAATATCGAATAACTCATCCACCCGGATTTTGCGTTTGCCATTCTGCAACGTGAGCGCGGCAATTTCAGTGAGCGGCATATCGGCCAACTTCTGACATACCAGCGGTGACATATCCACGCGCTGATCCGGCTTAAGTTTCAGCGTAAAGGTTAAAGCGCTCATGCCATAATCTCCTGTAAGTGAAAGTGGAACGGTCCTAACTTGCCGCCGTAATTACCCGCACTAATGCGCTTGATACCGTTTCCAGCACCTAAATCGCAGACCGCTTGAATACCCACGCGCATAGCTTTATCAATATCTTCTTTGGTCAAACCGTCGATAACGATTTCCATGACCGACTCAATTTCCGGCGACAGATCGGTTTTGGTCATGCCTTTTAAGGTCGGACAGAACGCGTCATTGGTTGACGCGCCCAAAGCCGCGTACTTTGAACCGACCTTGGAGCCGGAACGCACTACGCCGCCGGGGAAAGGCATGATCACATTGGGAATCTTGCGCATTTCTTCTATCGCCGCCTCGCAGGCCGCCAACGCTTGAGGTTGCGATTCGGCCAACACCAGAAAGTTGCCGCCGCCAACTGCATCGACCTGCCCGGTAGTCGCTTCGGCCAAAAACTCGCCATCCATGACCGGAATGCGCCAGTAACGCTTGCCGTCGATAAGCTTGCCCACCTGAAAACCGTCGCCAAAATAACGCAGATTTTTACCCAAGGCTATTCTGATACCGCCATCAATACCGGCAAACAAGGCTGAGGTCGGCGATGTTAGTACACACTGCCCCGCCCTGGTTTCAAGCTGCTTGGCCAAACCTTTGCCGCCCATCGCAAAAATCATGATAGACACGCCGGGGCGGCCATCCGGCGTTTCGGAAGGATCAAGAACCCGCTCAATCCCAGCCTCGCAACCGCAGGCAATCACCGACGTTGCAAAACCGGTCATGGCTTGGGCTGAAATCATCGCCCATTTTTCGTTTTGTGCGGTGATGATGGCGCGAGTGGCTTTCATCGGAAAGGCCTCGGCAAAGGTTGCGTCTATTTCTACACCGTTAATAATCATATTCCAGCGCTCAGTTTAATTAATAATGCGGCGATCAAGGCCGTTTGTAAAAATCCAGCTCCAACAATCCAACGAACCAATTCAGCTTTAGTTTCTGCAATTTTCAATTCCAGCTTTAATTCGGATTCTCTAACAGCCTCTCTAACATCCTGCTTGGTAGCCGACTCGGACAAGTGTAATTCAGTTTGAAACTGCTCAAGAGCCAGACTCAGCGCTTCCACTTGAGCCCGTGCTTGCTCTTCAGTTATGCCCGAGTCTTTTAGCTTGCGAATGAATGCGTAGGTGTCAAAGGCTAGTGTTGTCATTATTCAATACCCGTACAATCATGCCACAGTCCCCTTAAGCGGATGCACCGTCAAACTGCCTCGCCCATCTTCGGTAATCTCGTCATCACTGATTTTAAAGTTGTTGAGTTTCATGGTCAGGAACCGGTCAAAATATTTCTGCAAATCCTTTTCTACCGATGAATCA
>JBAQYH010000838.1:0-3398 GCA_049299935.1 Methylobacter sp.
ACCTGCTGCGACGACTCGGGATCGCGCGCGAATGCCGCAACGCCGTTGCCGCAATCGATCGGCGCATAAACGCCGTTCCGGGGTTGTTGGCTGGCATCCATAACGCCGTGGGTATCGACAAAAAAATACTCAATCCCGGCATCGGCCAGCACGGTCTCAAGGCCCGGATAATAACCGCATTCGGGCAACCAAAAACCGGTCGGCTTACAACCGAAGTTCGCTTTAAACGTTGCTACGCCTGTATTGACCTGATTGCGGACTGCGGTTTCGCTGACATTAAGCAACGGCAAAAAACCGTGAGTCGCGGCCGTCGTTATCAGCTCAAGCTTACCGGTGGCTTGGTGCTTTTTAAAAGCCGCCAGTAAATCGCCTTGATAGCGGTCTTGATAAGTCTTTAACGCGTTCAGGAAAAAGCGGCGATACAGCCGCGCCAATTTTTGATACTCCGGCTGCTTGCGGGTTCTGATGATTTCCTTTTCCGCCAGTTCCAGCCGGCTATGCAGATATTTCAGATAGCGTGTTTGCAACAAGTCATCGCGCAGCATCGACATCAGCGTCGGCGACAACGACAGCGTCAGCCGGTAATCCACATTATCGGACTCCAAGCGGTCGAGCACGCCGATCAACGGCAGATAGCATTCGGTCATCGCTTCGAACAGCCAGTTCTCCTCAAAAAAACTGTCATGCTCAGGGTGCCGCACATAGGGAAGATGTGCATGGAGAATAATACTCAGGAACCCTTGCCCAAGACGCGGAAAGCTGTTTGCCATAATGCTTATTTGCCGATGCCTAGACCGGAGGCGTTTTTGCTCAGGCAATAGGTGGAGTTTTGATGATCTTGATGCCACCCGCTCCGGCCAAGGGGGGCGTGAATAATGTTCGAGTGCGCAAACTCAATAAAACTGTCGTCTGCGCCGCATTTGCCTATGGCGGCTGAATAGGCCGTGTCATCAACCGGGCTGGGTAAGGACACTTGCTGGTGAGTCATGGGGCTGTCAATAGCGACATCGAACCATGATACGGTTTCGGCATCCGCTGTTTGTTCGTCGGCTTGCGAATAAATTCTTAAGGTGAGTTGATCGTTATCGGGCGTGGAATTTTCCCGGTTTTCCCCAAGACTCCAATACGCATGAAGATGGCCGGGATCGACGGGCAACAGCATCAGTTCAGACGTTTTATAAGACAGTTTCGGCGCAAAATCGCGGCCGATTTCCTCGCCGATGTCCAATAGTTCCCGCGAAGAAAGCCTGATATTTTCGACAACTTCCGGCATCCAGCTTGAAAAACATGGCGTAAAATTCCGACTGATTTCCTGACTGATTTCAAGCATGTCTTTCGCCGATAAATTAATTTTGGAATTGTATCCTGAATGCAAAAACGTCATTACCAGCCTTAAACATTACGATTACCTTATCTAAAATCCTTCCAGACACCCCATAAATGCAGCCCTTTTTCTTGCGCTATCTTTAAAGGCGCCGCTCGTCCAAGTATACGTAGTAAACCCGGCAGGGTCTAGTATAGCCTCTTCCAGCGCAAAATGATGCGGCAACGCTTACTAGGGCACAAAGTTAAGCAGATTTTAATCGCATTCGCAGTCCACTGGAGACGAATGAAAGACGCTCGCGGTTGTAAAGCGCATCGATGTATTCGAATATATCCAGATTAGCTGTGTAATGGCCGTTTTGTCGAAGATGTTTCCGACGATCTGCTGGATGAAGTCATGGCCCGCCTTCAACCGACTTTTGAGTAGCGCCTGATAATCATGCAGTATTGATGCTCTACAAATTACGCTTTACGGCCTTACAATGAAATGAATAGCTGCTTTCCACCCATTTCTGCTGTTTACTACCGCTATTTGACCTACTGGTTACAACCATATAGCTGACTGTCGTCAGAATAGAAAGAAACCTCATATAATCGGGTTCAAGAAGATATACAATAAGTCTAGACAAGAAATTTACTTTGTTTGTTGCCCGGAGAGGGATATTCAGGGATGATGACTATACTGCTTATTTGAAGCTCTAGTGTCTTTGTCTTTGGTATTGTCCGCTCCCAATTTGTTGGATTAGTATTTTACCGATAGCATATGATTGACAATATTTATGAACGATACAGTATCCCAGCTAATTATCAAAAAGAGCGACTTGGTACACTTTACTATATTTTGCGCAAAGCAGAATTAGCTAAAGACTTAACCAGTAAAGAGTGGGATTGGCTAAGTTCTCAGGAATTTAACGATGCAATTGGGATAATCAAGTCTCAAGAAGAGAATAGAAAAGTCATTTCCGAGTATAGAGCAGCACTTGCAGCAGAGATTAGGGATGATTTGGTCAAATTACGACGCAATAAGTTTGTTAAAGATACAATTCTGACAATTCCAACGGTAGACTCAGAACGTGCTCTGGTATTTTTCAAGATACATAATCAGGAAGAATTATCAGATAGCGAACTGGATTTAGTTGATAAAAGCTATAAATTCTTTCTGTCCTTCAGCAAGCTCAAAAACAAATATAGAATAACGGAAGATATTCCGTCAGATATCGATTCACTTAAGCGGCTGTCAAAAATTGAGCTCCGTCAATCATTATGCGTTGATGATTTTGAATGGCTCCACAAAAACGCAATAGTCTCCGTGCTTGATTTATTGGTTGCTCAAACATCTGAACTACTCAACAAGTACCAATGTAATGCAAGTTCGCTGTCCCCATTAGATTCTCTGAAGCTATTTTTGAGCCTACAAAAAATTGAAGAGAGCATAATTCTTAAAGATGAAGAGCAGCAATTTTTGGCCCAAAAGGGATACACTCTGGCCCATGGGATCGCACAAACCGCAGAATTTATCGTATTAAAAAAACAATGCCATGCCACTCAATTTGAATCCAATGATCCAACTCAACATCTGTATAAGGTCTTGAAGAAAATTCAAGCTGAAAAATCCTTGTCTGAGCCCGATATCAACTATCTAAAAAAACGCAAGCTGGATCAAACATTAAAATGTATTTATCGACGTAAAGCGGATCAATTGGTCAACAAAGTGCAACAAGGCCATGGGCTAACTAACGACGATATTGAATGGTGCAAGGAATACAATTTTTCTAAAATAATCTTTCTTGCGCTTAAAGTTGATTACGATGTAAAGGATCGGAAAGACAACGTAGAAAGCCCGCTTTATTCAATTTTGTTAAAACTAAACTCAGAGCAACGCTTATCTGACATTGATGTGATTTGGCTTGAGGCTGAAAAACTCATGCGTTCAAACACTAAAATATTCATCGCTCATCATCGCCATGAGGCTTCACATGCAGAAGATGAGTTTAAGCGTTCAAAAGGTTACTGGAATTTGGTTAATGCAAGCGCCCATTGGCGAAAAGCGGATGAACCCAGATTAGCATTAAAAC
>JBAQYH010000839.1:0-9091 GCA_049299935.1 Methylobacter sp.
TTTTAACCCTGTCCGGCTTATATCTGCTGCTGTATTTGGTGGAGCATGGATATTCATTCGACGCCAATTTGAATTTAATGCTGGGCACGTTTGTCGGCAATGGGCTGATTTGTATTTCGGTGATTTGGATGGGTTTGCTGGTGGGCAGGCAGATATAATCCCCCTCAGTCCCCCTTTTACAAAGGGGGAGGCCAATTAGCTCAGCAGCACAGTCCACACACAGTCCCCCCTTTGAAAAAGGGGTGGCTAGGGGGGATTATCGTTCCCACGCTCCGGCGTGGGAATGCAGTCTGCGCCGCTCCGGCGGCGCGAAGTCAACTACACAATTTTATTAAAGGTAACTACGCAATCATGTTAGATCCCCGCTTATTCAGAACCGAGCTTGATTTTGTTCAGGAACAACTCAGCCGTCGCTCATTCGATTTTAACCCCGAGTATTATTCCGAGCTGGAAGCCCGGCGCAAAGACATCCAGGTTAAAACCCAGGAATTGCAGAACGAACGCAACAGCAGCTCAAAAGCCATCGGCATCGCCAAAGCCAAAGGCGAAGACGTGCAGCCGCTGTTGGATCAGGTGCAGCATCTGGGCGACGAGCTGAAAGCCGCGGAAACCGAATTGTCCGACATCCAGGCAAAAATGACCGCGTTGATGGAAGGCATCCCCAACATCCTCGATGAGTCCGTGCCGAACGGCAAGAGCGAAGACGATAATCTCGAAATCAGCCGCTGGGGCGACATTCCGAGTTTCGATTTCGAACCCAAAGACCATGTCGATTTAGGCGCAAAGCTAGGCATGGATTTCGAGCTGGGCGCCAAAATCGCCAGCGCAAGGTTTGTGGTATTAAACGGGCCGTTGGCGCGCTTGCAACGGGCTATCATCCAGCTGATGCTCGACACCCATACTTCCGAACACGGCTACAGCGAAACCTACGTGCCGTTCCTGGTCAATGCCGACAGCTTGCGTGGCACCGGCCAGTTGCCCAAGTTTGAAGCCGACCTGTTCAAGGCCAGCGACGATCCTGCCTTATACCTGATTCCGACAGCCGAAGTGCCTGTCACCAACATCGTTAGGGACGTGATTATCGAGGCCAAAGACCTGCCGCTTAAATTCGTCTGCCACAGCCCCTGTTTCCGCAGCGAAGCCGGCGCCTACGGCCGCGACGTAAGAGGCATGATCCGCCAGCACCAATTCGAAAAAGTCGAGATCGTGCAAATCGTAAGACCTGACGATTCCGCCAGGGCGCATGAAGAGCTGACCCATCATGCCGAAGCCGTGTTGAAGAAACTCAACCTGCCTTACCGCAGGATGCTGTTGTGTGCAGGCGATACCGGTTTTTCATCGAGCAAAACCTACGATTTGGAAGTCTGGCTGCCGGGACAAAACACCTACCGGGAAATTTCGTCATGCAGCAACTTCAAAGACTTCCAGGCGCGCCGTCTGCAAGCGCGCTGGCGCAACCCCGAAACCGGCAAGCCCGAGTTGGCGCATACCCTGAACGGCTCAGGCCTGGCGGCAGGCAGAACCCTGATTGCGGTGATGGAAAATTACCAGGATGCAGAAGGCCGTATCCGTATTCCTGAGGCGTTGCGGCCTTATATGGGCGGGTTGGAAGTTATTGGATAGTTTTGAACGGATGGATGGTGTAGTTGATTGCATGGAGGCGAATCACCTTGCTGCTCTATTAGATTACAAAAAGAAGGGTCATCATTGCTAGCAGCAGTCGAACAAACAAGATTGAGGGTATCGAAAAATACCGATGCGAAACGGAAGTCGCAACTCGGTCAGTTTCTTACGCCTGCAAGAACGGCTCAATTCATGGCCGGTTTGTTTGCATCGAAAGGCAATCTTGATTGCCGCTTGCTTGATGCCGGCGCAGGTGTCGGCTCGCTTTCAAGCGCATTTCTTGAACGGTGCGTCGCCGGCGAATTGAATTTTAGAAAGCTAGAAGTAATTGCCTTTGAATTAGATAACCTTATCCACGAAGAATTAAATGACTCGCTTTCCGGTTACAAGCACAAACTGCCGCTGATTTATGAAATTCTGGGTGACGACTTTATTGAGCAGGCCGTCAATAGAATACAATTTGATTTTGGTAATGGATTCACTCATGCAATCCTAAACCCGCCCTATAAAAAAATCAGCAGCAATTCCCGCTACCGCCTATTGCTTCGACAGGTAGGGATTGAAACGGTAAATCTCTATTCGGCTTTTGTCGCCTTGGCTCTGGCGATGATGGAGCCGGGCGGTCAGGTCGTTGCGATCATTCCGCGCAGCTTCTGCAATGGGCCGTATTACCGGCCTTTTCGCGACTTTGTACTTGAGCGGGCTGCAATTCGGTATATGCATCTGTTCGGCTCGCGTAGCAAGGCATTCAAGGATGATGATGTGCTGCAGGAAAATATTATTATGTTGCTTGAGCGTGGCGGTCAGCAAGATGACGTGACGGTGACAACATCGACCGATGACAGTTTCGCTGACCTCATAACGCATACGCATCCATTTGACCGGATTGTGTTTCCCGACGATTCCGAACGTTTTATTCAGGTACCGACTTCGTCAGAGCGCAACGTCATCGAACTCTCAAACGCAATTCAGTGTTCTTTGGATGACCTTGGTGTCAAGGTGTCGACAGGGCCGGTTGTTGATTTTCGCTTGAAGGAACATCTCCGTGATGTGCCGGAACCGGGTACTGTGCCGCTGTTGTACCCTGCGCACTTTACCGGGCAAAATATCGAATGGCCGAAATTTGGCATCAAAAAGCCAAATGCTATCCAGCGTAATTCCGAGACGGAAAAGTGGCTGTATCCGAATGGTTTCTATTGCGTGGTTCGTCGTTTTTCATCGAAGGAAGAAAAACGACGAATTGTTGCCAGCGTTGTTCAGCCAAACACCTTTGGTGATGCCCAAATGCTGGGACTGGAGAATCACTTGAACGTGTATCACGAGAACAAGCACGGTTTGCCGGAAGCTCTTGCACGTGGCTTGGCTATATACCTCAACACGACCGGCGTTGATGAAAACTTCCGTCGTTCGAGCGGGCATACCCAAGTTAATGCAACCGATCTTAAAATGATGAAGTACCCAAGTCGGGAGGCGCTGATTGCGCTTGGGGAATGGGCAAAATGTTGCGTCGAGCCTACGCAGAATATGATTGATGAGCAATTGGATCAGTTGAGCTCATGACCGCGAAAAATAACAAGCATCTCGACGAAGCGTATAAAATCCTCATTTCTTTGGGCTTGCCGCGTGCGCAACAGAACGAACGATCCGCACTGTGTTTGTTGGCGTTACTGAATCTAACTCCCAGCAAGACATGGGGGCAGGCTGAAAATCCGCTTGTCGGTATCACTCCGATCATGGATTGGTCGCGTGAGCATTACGGCAAGGATTATGCCCCAAACTCACGAGAGACGTTTCGGCGCCAGACAATGCACCAGTTCGTTAATGCCGGGATCGCTCTCTATAATCCTGACAAGACAGATCGACCGGTGAATAGTCCAAAGGCTGTTTATCAGGTAGCTCCCGCTGTACTGACACTATTGCATAGCTTTGGCACAGCCCAATGGCACGACAATCTGACGGCTTATCTATCTTTGAACCAGACGCTGGCGGCAAAGTACGCAATGGAGCGTGAGCAAAACCGTATTCCTATGCAGATCGCGCCGGGCAAGGAAATTACTCTCAGTCCTGGCGTACACAGTGAGCTGATTCGGGCGATTGTAGAAGACTTTGCCCCGCGCTTCGCCCCCGGTAGCGTGTTGATCTATGCCGGGGATACTGGCGACAAGTGGGGATACTTCGATGCGGTTTTGCTGGCCGAGTTGGGAGTCGACGTGGATTCACACGGCAAGATGCCTGATGTGGTGTTCCATTTCGTTGAGAAAAATTGGTTATTACTGGTGGAGTCTGTCACAAGTCATGGGCCTGTTGACGGTAAGCGTCATGCGGAATTGGCGCAGATGTTCGCCGACTCAACTGCCGGGCTTGTTTATGTGACCGCTTTCCCCAACAGGACAATTATGAGCCGGTATCTGGGCGAAATAGCATGGGAAACCGAAGTATGGGTAGCGGATGCGCCATCGCATCTTATTCATTTCAACGGCGTGCGCTTTCTTGGGCCTTATAATTCACCCTAATAAATTTTCCTGTTCGCATGTGGAAAAACAACCGAGTAGGTTAGGATCCTGAGCGATTAAAGCCATATCTCAATCAGGTCTTCCTCGGCTTGCGCGGTTCGTTGAATCGCAGGTATGAAAGTCTAATATTTCTAGTGCTGCTCTGTGTCTTGGGACAAAAGCCGTTGCCGGGCTTCTGCTTTGATTGCGTTCATATCGGTCAAATGACCAGGGCCGCTGTCTAGGCCGCTTTGCCAAAGACTACGCAACTCTTCGATTTCATTCTGTTGCAAAGAACGTTTCAGTTTCCAATCGCGCAAGGCCTCGCGGATAACCTCGCTACTGTCGGCATATTCGCCGCTTTCGACGCATTGGCGAACAGCCTCCGCCATTTCAGGGGTTTTAAAGCGATACTTAATTTTTCAACATGAGCCATGATAAAAACCTCCTGATCTCATGGTAGTAATAATTCCTTCCAATAGCAATATCTCTGAGTTTGTATGATCAACGCAACCGCGTTCCGTTTACCGCATCATAAATAGCGGTTTCTTGTGCCAACTCGCCGACGTTGCCGTGAACGATAAAAATATCGGCATCGGCAAAGGTTTTTAGCAGCTTTCTCGATTCTTTGATCGCAGGCCGGGTCGTCGGGTTGGCGCTGGTGGAGACTAACGGGCTGCCGAATTGGGCACATAAGTCTCTGGCTATTGGGTGATTGGTTACTCTGACGGCCAAGGATTGATGCTCGCCTTTCAGCCATTTCGGCACCCAGGGTTGGGCCGGAATAACCCAGGTCACAGGGCCGGGCCAAGTGGGGGTTATACGGTCGATGATGGTTTGGTCTAAAACCAGATAGGGACGAAGCTGTTCCAGCGATGAGGCGATAAGGATCAGGCCTTTTTCTATCGGGCGTTGTTTGATGTCGAGCAGGGCCATCACCGCAGCTTCGTTAAGCGGATCGCAGCCTAAGCCGTAGACGGCTTCTGTGGGGTAAGCGATTACTGCTCCGGCTTTGAGATGACGGACGGCGCTTTTTATCTTGAATATGGAGTGATAGGGCATTTTTGGGTTTACGAGGCTAAGTCGCTTTTTCTTTAGGTATGGAATCTAAATAACTCGTCATCCCGGCAGGGATTGCCGGGATCCAGATGCCATGGATGGCATGCCTGATATCGCTAACTGCTTGTTTAACGAAATTTACTTTGACTCTGCGTTTCACATCCCTGTGTACTGGATTCCGGCACCCGTTAGAGCACGAAGTGAATCCCTGCCGGAATGACGATGAAGTGGCTGAGCTAGCTCCTAAGCCTGAAGTTGGGTTACCAGCTGAAAATTTCGTACGGGTTACTTAGGCCCCTGTACATCCGACGGATCGCCTTCATACGGCGTTGCATATTTGCAGTCTTTTTGCGGACAAACCTTTTCCACGCCGCGCCGTTTGGTTTCTTTGACTGTCAAAATAGGCCATGCGCATTCCGGGCAGCTTTCTTTGATTGGCGCGTTCCATAAGGCGTAATCGCATTTCGGGTATTCCGAGCAGGAATAGAAGATTTTGCTGTTCCGGGACTTGCGTTTAAGGATGTTGCCTTTTTTACATTGCGGGCACTCAACACCGGTATCCGTCGGTTTTTCCAAGGGTTCGATATGCTTGCATTTGGGATAACCGCTGCAACCGATAAATTTGCCGTAGCGTCCGGTCTTGATCACTAAGGGCGATTCGCATTTTGGACAGACCCGGCCTTCCACGACTTCGGGTTCATCGCTGGCGCCGCCATCGTCATTCAGGTTGCGGGTATAAGAGCACTCAGGATAGTTGGTGCAGCCGATAAACCGGCCATTACGGCCTAAACGGATGGATAGCGGGCTGCCGCAATCGGGGCATTTTTCGTCAATGGCTTCCTGGGTGACATCCTTGCGCTGGACGCTCTCTTCTTTTTCCTGGATCAGCGTGGTGAAAGGCGTCCAGAAATCGCGCATTAACGGAATCCAGTCTTTTTCTCCCCGCGACACCGCATCCAGTTCATCTTCCAGGTTGGCGGTAAAATCGTAATCGACATATTTGGTGAAATGTTCGGTCAGGAACTTGTTGACGATCCTGCCGACATCGGTCGGGTAGAAGCGTTTGCTGTCCAGGGTGACGTATTCGCGGTTTTGCAGGGTCGAAATAATCGACGCATAGGTCGACGGTCTGCCGATACCGTGTTCTTCCAAGGACTTTACCAAACTGGCTTCGCCGTAGCGTGGCGGCGGCTCGGTAAAATGCTGGGCGGCATTGATGTCGTTAAGCTGGACGGGGCGGCCTTCTTCCATCGGCGGCAGAAAGCTTTCCTTATCATCGCTCTCGTTGCTGTCGTCTTTTCCTTCCAGATAGACGGTCATAAATCCGGGCGAGGCTATTGTGGAGCCGGTCGCCCTAAAGACGTGCTTGCCGTCGGCGCAGCTTAAATCGACACCGACCACATTCAGCGTGGCATGAATCATCTGACAGGCGATGGTGCGTTTCCAGATCAGTTCGTAGAGTTTGAACTGTTCAATACTCAGATGGGTTTTTAACTGGCTTGGCGAGTACCTTGGATAGGTCGGGCGTATCGCTTCGTGCGCTTCCTGGGCGTTTTTCGATTTGGTCTTAAAGACTCTCGGTTCTTTAGGTACATTTTCAGCGCCGTAGTTTTCGGCAATCAGCGCGCGGATTTCTTCGACAGCGTCTACCGACAGGTTGACCGAGTCGGTACGCATGTAGGTGATCAAACCGGCGGTTTCGCCGCCTATATCGATGCCTTCATAGAGCTGCTGGGCAACAATCATGGTGCGCTTGGTGGTGAATCCCAGTTTGCGCGAGGCTTCCTGTTGCAGTGTCGAGGTGATGAACGGCGGGGCAGGGTTGCGTTTTTGCTGTTTCTTCTCCAGCTTGGCGACCATTAATTGGCCGTCGGCGGCATCCAGCAAGGTCTGCTTGGTTTTTTCCGCCAGTTCTTCGTCGGTAATGCTGAATTGTGTGACTTTTTCGCCGTCAAACTGGGTCAGTTTGGCTTTGAAGGCTTGATCCTGCGCGGTCAATGCGGCATCGATCGTCCAGTATTCGCGGGATTTAAAGGCTTCGATTTCCAGTTCACGCTCGACGATCATGCGCAGGGCGGGACTTTGTACGCGGCCTGCCGACAAGCCTCGGCGGATTTTTTTCCATAATAACGGCGACAGGTTAAAGCCGACCAGATAATCCAAAGCGCGGCGTGCCTGTTGGGCGTTGACCAAGCTGATAGCGACTTGTTCGGGGTTGGCAATAGCTTCGGTGACGGCTTTTTTGGTGATTTCATGAAAGACGACCCGATGCACCGGCTTGTCTTTCAACAGTTTTTTCTCTTTCAGCAATTCAAGCAAATGCCAGGAGATGGCTTCCCCTTCTCTATCAGGGTCAGTCGCCAGATATAAGGTGTCTGCGGTTTTAAGGGCTTTGCTGATAGCCTGGACATGTTTCTGGTTGCGATCAATGACTTCGTATTTCATCGCGAAGTCGTTGTTCGGGTCAACAGCACCTTCTTTGGGGATCAGGTCGCGCACGTGCCCATAAGAGGCCAAAACCTGAAAGTCTTTGCCTAAATATTTTTCTATGGTTTTAGCTTTTGCAGGCGATTCTACAATGACGAGATTTTTACTCATTTATTTAAAAGGATGAAAGGCGAAGGGCTAAAGACGAAGGACGAAGGGCTAAAGGCGAAGTGTATGTTTTTTTGCCTTTAGCCCTTAGCCTTTCGCCTATTTTTTAATGCAAATAAGTTGGAATAAGGTCATAAACAATATCTTCCATTCTGGAGAACGCGATTTCCTCGTCCGGCTGACTGAGTAATACCATCAGCACGATCCATTTCAGCTTTTCCATCGAGATTTCTTCATTTTCCAGCGCCATGGCCCGGTCGATAACAATTTCCCGGTTGGCTGAGTTCAGGATGCCGCTGTTCTCGAGGAATATAAGCAAATTGCGGCATTCAATATCCAGTTTGGCCTTTTCCTGAGTACAGAAAATACGGAATGCAGGCGAGGCGGATGCTTTTATCGCCCGTTGCAGGCTGAGCGACTCCAGCCAGTCGAAGGCTTTATTGACCTCGATTTGTTCAAAGCCGGCTTCCAGTAATTCTGTCCTGACGATGTCGCTGTCTGGAAGTATTTCAATTTCATCTTCCATATAGTTTTCGAATAAGTACATCAGGACATCAAAAATATTTTCTTTCATAAGCTCTTGGTTGGTTATTTGATCCGGGTATAGCAACCGCCGGCGGTTGCCTCTATGTAACCTTGCAGTTCCAGAATCAGTAACATTGACGAAATAACTTCGACGGATTCGTTGGCGTTTTCAACCAGAGTATCGATAGAAGTTGGGCTAAACATGACAAGATTCAATAATGTTTGTTGCTCCAGGTCAAGTGTTGATTGCATTGTTAATGGGGCGAAATTCTCATCCTGTTGATTATATTGATTTAGTTCTTCGAGAATATCTTGGGTGGTTTCGACAAGTTTTGCGCCTTCGCGGATTAGCGCATTGCAGCCTCGGGCCAGCGGGTTGTGAATGGAACCGGGAATGGCGAAAACTTCGCGGTTTTGTTCCAAGGCCATCCGGGCCGTAATCAGCGAGCCGCTTTGCTTGGCGGCTTCAACCACCAACAGGCCCTGGCACAGGCCGCTGATAATGCGGTTGCGCCGGGGAAAATGGTTGGCTTTGGCGGTCGTGCCGGGCGGAAACTCCGAAATCATCGCGCCGGTGTTGACGATTTCAGTGGCCAAGTCTTTATGCCTTGCCGGGTAAACGCGATCCAGCCCGGTTCCGGCTACCGCAATCGTATAACCGTTGGCTTTCAATGCGCCTTGATGGCTGGCTGCATCGATGCCTAAGGCCAGTCCGCTGGTGATCACAAAGCCGCAATGGCTCAGGGTCTTGGCAAAGTTGAAAGCGATTTCCAGGCCGGAAGTCGAGGGATTGCGGC
>JBAQYH010000840.1:0-2035 GCA_049299935.1 Methylobacter sp.
GCCCGACCACGAGTCCGAACTGGAATACGGCACTGCCGATTCCCGAGGCACGGGCATATTGTTCACGCCGCAAAACCAGAGCGAACATGGCGCTATACGATGGGCCGATAAATGCGCGCGCCACCCCGGTAAAGGCGATAGAGCCGTAGATCCACAGCGAAGGATTGCCGCCTGTCCAGCCTGCCGACACCGCCGCCAGCGTCAGCGCAGTGAGAAACAGCATCAGGCAGGCGAGCACGCCGAACATGCGGCGGGAATGGTGGTCTACCGCATAACCCGCAAACAGCGCACAGCAAAAGTAAGGGATGACTTCGGCCAGTCCAACCAAACCCAGTGCAAACGTGTCATGCGTCAGTTCGTAGATGTGCCAACCCACCACGATTGCCATTATTTGATAGGCGAGAACGATTAGGACGCGAAAGGATAACAGCTTGAAAAAAGGATTCGGTTTAACAAAAACTTGCATGAGTATCTGATAATTAAGGGCAACTGGGTCAAAACAGATTCTACGTGTACCGCCTTGTTTGTAGACAGTCACTCTGATTATGGATGTTCGATTGCTTATGAACTATACAGCGACACGGCGTTAGCTGACTCATTAGTTTAATGGCCGTCTCGCCAAAAAGCCGTTTTACCAAAGATAGGCGCTGGCCATTTTCCCCATTATTTCGAATTCGAATACTCTTTTTGCCGCGGTGCCGGCGACGCCATAGCAAACGTGTAAGGGCAATAGATGCTCTTCTCTTGGGTGGCAGTATCTTGCAGCAGGGGCGCTATCCCAGTTTTTCAACCTGTGTTCCCGCTCCTCTTCACTAAGCCGGCTATTAGAACAGGTATCGATGAGCCATTGCTCGAAAGACTCATTCATGGCTTGGGATTTTTGTGTCGATGGCGCAAAAAATTCTTTGAGATTATGGAATGAAAACCCGGAACCCATAACAAGAACCTTCTCTTTTCTCAAATCAGCTAAGGTCTTGCCAATCCGGATATGCGCTTCGGGCTGCAAGCTATTTACCAGAGATAATTGAACACAGGGAATGTCTGCATCCGGGTACATAATCTTTAATGGCACAAATAGGCCATGATCAAAGCCTCGCAGGTCGTCGAGTTTTGCGTCAATACCGGCGCTTGCCAAGAGATTAAAAACCTTGTTCGCCAGCTCAGGCGCGCCCGGTGCGGGATACTCGATTTCATAGGCTTCTTTAGGAAAGCCGTAATAATCGTATATCAAGGAAGGGGATGCTCCGCTGGTAATGGTTGGCCTGCTTTCTTCCCAATGTGCGCTAATGACTAAAATAGCTGCCGGCTTTGCAAGCATGCGCGCGGCCTCCCTGATCATACGTATCATGTTCCGGTGGCGTTTATCCCCAAGCAAGGGCAAAGGACCGCCCCCGTGAGAAAGATACAAAACAGAACTGGGCAAAATATTCGATTCGCTGCTCATGATTGCTGGACCAATGTGTGTATTCCCGTGATCGTCTCGGTTACCCGGACGATCCTGATGTGACGCCATCCTGCATGCTTTCGTATTTTCGATAGCCGCTTTAACGGCTTTATCTGATGGAATCCAGCGCAGCTGCCGCTGCGATGCCATCGCTAACCGACATCTTCATCCATTCTAATTTTGCCCGAAAAAACGAAATACTGATAACCGTTATAAACAAGCATTACCGGCACTAAAAAACCGATGCCGGTGAGCATGAATATCAAGGTTTTACTGGAGGAAGCCGCGTCCATCAGCGTTATCGACGATGGGATCATATAAGGATAATAGCCTATGGTCATCCCCATCAGCGAGGCAAAGAAAATAAAGACGCTCCAGAAAAAAGGGCTTTTTTCAAACCCTCGCCGCAACGCCCGTATTAACATTAAAAAAGCAAAGCCGATCATGCCGAGAAAAAAATTCAAGGAAATTCGTGATGGATAAGCGTCCCAGCGGGCTGCCACATAGGGGTTGAACTGTAGCGTCCAGGTGATGACCGCTATACCGATCGATATTCCAAAAATGGCATTAACATAAGCGTGGCGGATACTG
>JBAQYH010000841.1:0-6590 GCA_049299935.1 Methylobacter sp.
GCCTACCCTATTCTGTAGTTGCTTTAAACATACCAACTAGCTGGTTGAGTTGGTTCAGCATGCAATTGACAAGAGGATTGGTTCCCCATGCTTTTGTCGTTTGATTTCTTAATATAAAAGATTACCACCCATACTTTAATGAGGACAGGATCATGAAAAAATTAGCATTCGCATGTGCAGGTTTATTGTTATTTTTAAGTACAGCGGTTTTCGCCGAGGAGCACGCCGACCAAGCGTTGGAGCACGCCAATCAAGCGGTAATTCATGGTAAAGCAGGCCATGCGCCGATTTTGGTTCAACATGCAAAGGCAGCTTTGGAGCATGCGTTAGCTGCCGCTATAGTAGCTAAGGGTATACCCCAGAACCATTTAGAGGAGGCTGCCAAGGAATTGCAAGAATCTATTGATCATGGAAACTTGGGACATGCCGATGTGGCCACTAAACATGCTGAAGCCGCTGTAGAGCATATTAAAGCGGGCAATCAATAAGATTCAATGCCTTAATCAAAAGGGCGGAGTGTTCCGCCCTTTTTTTATTCTGAAAAGGTGCAAGTGCCGTATCTACGCCGCACGGCAAATTCGTTAGTGCATTATGCACGGCGTAAGTAAACTCCCGTTGATTAATCTGGTGTAACTTATTTTTATCCCTAAGCGGCATCATAAAACTGTTTAATATCCGATAGTTGTTGCGTTTAATCTGTCAAAGACAGTGATTAAACGGTATAATTGCGCTCAACATTCATACAGTTAACGAGAACCTAGTGGATATTAAAGAATACATGAAAACGCTTGGCCAGCAGGCCAGGAAAGCCGGGCGGGAAATAAGTCGCACCGAGTCAAGCAAAAAAAATCTGGCCTTGCTGGAAATTGCCAAAATTATTGAAAACAGTCATGAATTGTTGATCGCGGAAAACCGCAAGGATCTTGAAGCGGGCAGGAAAAACGGCCTGGATGCGGCTTTGCTGGACAGGCTGGAACTCAAGCCATCCGGTATTCAGGCGATGGTTGAAGGTTTGAAACAGGTCGCCGCGTTGCCCGATCCGGTCGGTGAAATCAGTGATTTAAGCTACCGGCCCAGCGGTATACAGGTCGGCCAAATGCGCGTGCCTTTGGGCGTGATCGGCATTATTTATGAATCCCGTCCCAATGTGACCGTCGATGCGGCGGCCTTGTGCCTTAAATCCGGCAATGCCTGTATTTTAAGAGGCGGTTCGGAAGCCATCCATTCCAATCAGGCGATTGCAGCATGTATTTCCCAAGGCCTGGAAGCGGCAGGCTTGCCGGTGGAAGCCGTGCAAATCGTGGCGACTGCAGATCGCGCTGCGGTCGGTGAATTAATCACTATGGATCAATACATCGATGTGATCGTGCCGCGCGGCGGCAAAAGTTTGATCGAACGCATTTCCAAAGACGCAACGATTCCTGTCATCAAGCATCTGGACGGCATTTGCCATGTTTATATCGACGATAAAGCCGACATAGATAAAGCGGTCAGGATTGCCGTCAATGCCAAAACCCATCGCTACGGCGTGTGTAATGCGATGGAAACCTTGCTGGTTGCCGAAAGCATTGCCGCCAAAGTGTTGCCGCTGCTGGCTGAAAAATACAGCGAAAAAGGCGTTGAATTACGCGGCTGCCTTAAAACCTGTTCCCTGGTTCCAAACTGCATCAGAGCGACCGAAGAAGACTGGGATACCGAATATCTGGCACCGATTTTATCGATCAGGGTCGTCGACGGCATCGATGAAGCGATGGAGCACATCAATCAGCACAGCTCAGGCCATACCGAAGCGATTGTGACTGAAGATTACACCTTGGCCCGCCGTTTTTTGCGGGAAGTGGATTCCAGCTCGGTGATGGTGAATGCGTCGACCCGCTTTGCAGACGGCTTTGAATACGGGTTGGGTGCTGAGATCGGCATCAGCACCGACAAGCTGCATGCACGTGGTCCTGTGGGTTTAAAGGGTCTGACTTCGTTAAAATACATCGTTCTGGGTGACGGCCATATCCGGCAATAAATGATCGGTATTTTCGGCGGTACTTTCGACCCGGTTCACTATGGGCATTTACGTTCGGCGCTTGAGGTTAAGGATATATTCGGACTGGATGAAGTTCGGTTGATTCCCTGCGCTAATCCGCCGCACCGCGAACAGCCTGCCGTAACGGCAAAGATGCGCTTGCAGATGCTGGAGCTGGCGATAAAAAACCAGCCGGATCTAAAGATCGATACCCGAGAACTGGACAGATACGACCTGCATCAAGCGCCGTCGTATATGGTGGATACGCTTAAGTCCCTAAGGCAGGAATTTCCAAGCGAACCCTTGCTGTTGTTTATCGGCACTGACGCGTTCAAACATTTAACCGGCTGGCATCAATGGCAGCGGTTATTCGATTACGCGCATATCGTGGTGATGACCCGGCCGGGCTTTGAAATACAGGAACTCGATGATTTTTTTAAAGCCCGATTGGCTGTAGATATTAAAGAGCTGGCGCGAGCTATCGCGGGGAAACTATGCTTCCAGCAGGTCACCCAGCTGGATATTTCCGCGACAGCGATCAGGGACATAATTGCAAGAAAACAAAATCCGGGTTTTTTATTACCCGATGCTGTCATAGAATACATCAAGCAACACAAGCTTTACGAGACACATTGATCTCATTATTTACACTAGGAATTTGAATGCAAGCAGAAGATATATTGAAAATTGTCCAGGATGTTTTGGATGAACGCAAAGGGCAAAACATAACGACGCTCGACGTTCGGGGCAAAACCAGTTTTACCGATTATATGGTCGTAGTAACCGGTACTTCGGATCGTCACCTGAAATCTTTATGTGAGTATGTGTCGGAAAAGCTAAAGGAAAACGGAGTTAAACCTTTAGGCATGGAAGGTGATTTGGGTTCAGACTGGGTGTTGCTGGATTTGGGCGACGTGATTGTTCATGCGATGAATGCCCAGGCCCGCGAGTTTTATCAGCTTGAGAAATTGTGGTCGGTTGAGGGATCTAAAGAAGGCGAGCAGAAAGCCTCGTAGTTTTGTAGATATCGACGCTAGTTCCCAAGCTCCAGCTTGGGAATTCGGTTCTGGAAGCTCCAGCTTCCCATTTCGCGAAGCTGGAGCTTGGGAACCGGCACAATTTAGACTCTGTCGCTCCAATAATCCGGTCGTCGACGGTGCGGAGCAACGACTAAGACCTCAACGTCAGCACCAGCCAGCCGGTAGAGGATATTGTACGGGAAGCCCGGAAGTCGATAACGCCGAATATCGGGTGGAAACTCAACCTTATAGCGGCGTGGGGCCGCGCAAACCTTAGTTATTGCTGCATCGAAAGCTGCAAGATAACGCGCACCAAGGCCCGGCTGTCGAGATTCGTAATAGATTACGTGTTCGAGGTGTTCAACTCGCGCCCTCGGGTTGAAGAAGTAACTCACTTAAGAAGTGCCTGAGCCTCTCGACGCACAACGTCGGCTGGAATGCGCTGAACTAACCCTTGGTCTAATTCGGAGGCACGATGTGCAGCCTCTTGAAACCAAAGCTGCTCAATCTCCGCTTCTGACAGGTCATCAAGGCTAGACAGTAATTGCTCGGCTAATTGAGCGCGCTCCTGAGGCGGAAGGGATAGCGCTTCATTACGAATTGTTTCGATGTTCATTTGAGACACCACTTGTTTAAAAAAAGCACTTAGGCTTGGTTGTTGTTACACTCGGTGCAATATGCTACCGCTATTGAGCTTTACAAATTTAAACTAGGCGCTTTTCTGCCATTGTGGCGGGGAATGCGCGATACCCAGTAAACCGTCAATGGATATATCTTCATCAATTAGGGGCCAGTAAATGCCATAGCCGGAAGGCGAAATTTCGTAGTGGTTTAGCTCTTTCTCGCCAGCCTTGGCTAACAAAGGCGATATTTCCAGCAAGGCTTTGTTGATTGATTGACCATCTACTTTTAGAGATAGCTTTCCACCTTCTATTTTGATTTCATCAATTTGATGATAAGCATTCATGGGTATCTCCTGTTTTGGAATTCTTGCCACTGGTCTACGATATACTCAAAATGTTCAAATATTATCTTTCGGATCTGTCTTTTGTCTCGCGGTGACAGATTTAATGCGAAGGCTTCCTGAATGTCAAAATTTTCAACGTCTATCCAAAACTTGCATTCCTTGTCGCCGCTTTTGCAATGGATGTGTATAGGTTCATTTCCTTCGTTTGCGTAGAAAAACAATCTCCATCCGAGAAGAATAAGTACGGTCGGCATTTGTTAAACTCCTAAGTGGTTACGAAATTTTTTACATCTCGAACGCCGCGGGTCGAGGTTTATTGCTCCGTCCGAAACCTTGTACACTGGTTAAGTGTAACCGTTTAGCTCAGGCATCGCAGAAACGTTAAGGGCGGGGTTGCAAACCCCGCCCCGCTTGAGAGGCGAATCCACCCTACAAATCACCCGCCTTACAGCGTTACTTTTTTCACTCATAGATACCTGGAACAGCACCAGATTTCTCTAACTCTTGATAAACCTTGGAGTGAAAAAGATCTATTGGCCTTGATAAGATATATGACTTCTTGCTGCCGCTTTCACGTACAAATTGGCTTTCGTCTTGAGATAATAAATATGGCTCCACATCAATTCGTCGGTCACGATGAAATTTATATATAAAAAATCCATTACATTCTTCGCCTGATTTTGTGGCGCTAGGGGCAATGCATTGAATCATTGTTCTTCGTTGAAGGACATCTCTGATTTCGCGCTCAATCATTGATGCAACTTTTTGCACAATTCCTTTTAGACGTAAGTCGCTCAAGTCAAAAATAACAAAGTCTTTTCTTCCTCTCTTTATCAGCTTTTGATCAATCGTTTGCCCGTCGAATCGGTAGATTCCAGGTAATACAGTGTCTTCAAAGGACTCATATCCTTTTCTTATGTAGTCGATGGCACAACGCCAGCTTCGTTTCACAAGGTGTAAATTCTGATCAGTATAATATACGGGGGGTCTTCTAACCCCAAATTGTCTGATGCAATACATTCTTGCAAACCGCCTGATAGCACGTTGATCCAACAGATTATCGTACTTTGGATCATCAAAGACGTTTTGGTGGTCGTGCCCAGAAACTACCATATCAAAATCATCAGTTGTGATTTGAGCTAAAACTTCGTGGTTGTTCTGCAAAATCATATATGGTTCGTTACCACGTGACTTTGGTAGGAATAAATAATGGTGTAAAACGAGAATTTTATATGCCTCATTGAATCGCTTAATGGCTTCCGCACGTGATGTAATTTTCGATAGACCTAGGTGATGGCCGTCCTTCATTAATAAGCCGCGTCGTCCTTGATCGCTCCATTCTCTAATGGACTCAAGATCGGACTTATCAACCTCGCCTTTCGCGACACTCATGCTCTTTGAAGAGTCAAGACCTAAAAGAAATATACCCGGACGATCTTCTCCGTCGATATACCGCCATTTTGGCAAGTGCTCTTGCAGAAATACCTTGTAATAGTTGCTTCTCTCGGTTTGCAGAGAGACATATTGATTTAAAAAGTAATCGTGATTGCCTGGAACTATGAAAGTTTTATTTGAAAATTCTTCACCAAATCTAAGTCCATGAGCGGTTGTGCTGTCATTTGGACTAATGGCACCCTTGAGCCAATTTAGAAAAAATCGGAAATTGTGATCTTCGTTTGAGTCTGTAATATCGCCCGAAATAATGATGAGGCTTGGTGATAATTCGGAAAGGGTTTTGCTGAGAGCGCTCCACGCTTGATCTGAGTGGGCGCCAATGTGTAGGTCAGTAATGTGCGCGACGACAAATGGTTCGGACATGATAGTTCCTCTCATAAGATCAAGATTTCTAGCTATATATTAGACGTCCTAATAGACGCAAAACATTGCGTTATTTGTTTATCTAATAATTTATAAAAATTAAAAATCATTGCTGTTTCATTATGTTGTGTAGTTAGTACGCCCTAAAATAAATTCAGGTGGTGTCACATAAAAACATGGGCAATTGAATCATGAATACTCACAACAAACAATGGTAATAAACTTGAAACCTAGACTCCGCAAACTTTTTGGGCTGATGTAGGGTTAACGGAAAACAGCCGTTAACCCGAGACGACGCCTTTAAACTTCTTTATGACTAGACGCCAAAGCAGGCAATGATTTGACCAGCTTCATAATGCCATATCCCAAAACCATATAAACCAGGGCGGAACTGACATAAGGCGGGTAATACTGGGCTACACGTGCAATATATTGTCCCCAGGATAAATCGGTATAACGACCTGAAAACAAATAAAAGCTGCCGTTTGAAATGGCGAATGCAGCTGATGTCGCCAGCGCTATCACACCAAACTGCGCTGCCAGATCAGTCATTTCCAGTGATTTAAACGCCGAGCAGTAGCGGCCTGCAAACCACATGATCGCATAGGTAGGAATCAGAAAAATATAAGCGGGCGATACGCACCAGCTGCTGGTGCCGTTTGCGATAGCGACGTAATCAATCAATCCCGCCATAACCAGTAAGAAAACGAACAAGGCCTTTTTGCGGTAAAAACCGGCAAAGAAAAAAACCGCCAATGAAGCATCGGGC
>JBAQYH010000842.1:0-3431 GCA_049299935.1 Methylobacter sp.
AGATTATGTCGCTAAGGTAGACGAAAAACTTGAGCGTTTGATGGCGCTGTTAAACCGTCCTCCAGAACACGTACTTTAATAGAAAGACACTATCCTTATGTATTTATTCGAAAGCCATGAAGGCGACGCATTAACGCCTTTGGGTGGAGCCGCAATGCCGGTGCGGCCGCTATTTAAAGCCTTAACAGGCCAGGAAAAGCCGCTCTCAATGGGTAGCTTGTTGCTGACTTTAGTGGTGTCGCTGCACCTGTGGGCGGCAATCTGGATGCTGCAACCGGCCGAAGCGGTCACCAAGGCCCAACCGATGATAATGGAGGTGTCGCTGATTGCAGCGCCGAGCCAAAAGGCGGCAGCTGCGCCGATTGTGCAGCCTAAACCGGAAGAGCCGAAAAAACCGCCTGAAAAAAAGCCGGTCAAACCAAAGAAGCCGGTTACCCGAAAGCAGGTGGAGCTGCCAAAACCTCTGGCTATGGCCGATGAACTGCTGCCCGCGCCGGCAAAGGTTGAATCCGCTCCGGCTCCGGTAACGTCAAGCGCTGCCTCGAAGGTGTCAAGCAAGACGACAGATACCGCACCCTTTACCGAAGCGAATTTCAACGCCAATTACGGTTCCAATCCCAAGCCGAAATACCCCGGCATCGCCACCAGCAGAGGCTGGGAAGGCACTGTACAGCTGCTGGTGAAGGTATCCGCCGAAGGCGATAGCGAGGAAGTCACCGTGCAACGCAGCAGCGGTCATGACGTGCTCGACGAAGCCGCCGTCGAAGCGGTCGAAAGATGGAAATTTATCCCCGCCAAACGAGGCGACACGCCGGTATCCAGTTCGGTAGTCGTACCTATTAATTTTGTTTTGAATAATTAAAAAAGGAGACTTCAATGCCCCATCATATTACGCCGGAAGTTATCATCGACGGTACCTTGTATTCGTTGCTGGTTTTCTCGGTAGCCACCTGGACGGTGATTTTTTTCAAAACCTGGGAGTTCGCCAATAACAGTTTTCGCAACCGGCGATTTAACGCGGCGTTTTGGGATGCATCCGACCTGGCGCAAGCGGAATCGGTTCCGGCAGACACCGCGATAGGCCCGCAGGCCCGGATTGCACGGCACGGCTTTGCCTGGCTGAATGAAAGCCAGCTCTCTGACGGCAATCATCTTAAATATATCGGTTCCCCGGCTGACTTGCTGGAACAATCGCTGCTTGAGCAAATGCAGAAAGAGCAGCACCTGATGGAAAGCGGCCTGACCCTGCTCGCCAGTATCGGCAGCACGGCGCCGTTCGTCGGCCTGTTCGGCACGGTGCTGGGCATCATGCATGCGATGCACGAGATTACCGCCAGCGGTTCGACCAGCCTCGACGTGGTGGCAGGCCCGATCGGCGATGCGCTGGTCGCCACCGCGATCGGTATCGCGGTCGCCGTGCCCGCGGTGTTGGCCTATAACTTTTTCCTGCGCCGGGTTAAGCAGCAACGTGCCGGTTTGGAAAATTTTGTCGCCAGTTTTCTGCATATCGCCTTAAGTACGGACAAGGTATAAACATGGCTTTTAAACCGCAATCCGAAGACGAAGGCGCGATGAGCGAGATCAACGTCACGCCGCTGGTCGATGTGATGCTGGTGCTGGTGATTATCTTATTGGTGACCGCGCCGCTGCTTACGCAATCGGTGCATGTGACCTTGCCTAAGACCGCCGAAACTACGGCGGATGTTAAGGAACAACCGCTGCAACTGGGTGTCGATGCCGAGGGCGTCATAACGCTGAACAAACTGCCGATGGCCGACCTGGCTGCGCTGGAAACGGCTTTGAAGGATGAGCTTTTGAGAAACCCTGAAATCGGCCTGCATTTATATGCCGACCAGGGCGTTGTTTATGCCAAGGTTGCCGAAGTGATGGCGACCGTCCAACACGCCGGGATTGCCAAAATAGCCTTTGTGACAGTGGAGCAATAATTTGCCCTGCCGGATTTTTAATGCCGCCGGAGTAGGCCCGGCATTTCGATGGTTGAAAATGGAATCGGCGATCAATTTATCCACCGCCGTTCTATTACCGAACATCGAAACGTCGGGCAACGAAAAGATGCTGACCGCCCTACGCATTTTAATCTGCACAATCGTGTTGATTGCAGCAAGCTGCGCCACCGCACCGGAGCGCAATGCCGCCGAGATGACCCAATCGCCGCCTCAATGGGCAAGCGCCAATGCGTCCAATAACCCTATCGCGACGCAATGGCTAAGCGCATTTGCCGATCCCGCGCTAAGCGCAGTAGTGCAAGATGCGCTGAATAATAACTACGACCTAAAAGCTTCGGTCGCACGAGTCGATTCGGCGCGGGAGCAAGCGCGTATCGACGGCGCGGCGCGTTGGCCGCAATTATCTTTTGCACCGGGTTACCGGCGCGACGCCTTAACGGCTGTAGAGACCGGCGCGTTTGAGGCGCTGTTTACGATGAGCTGGGAAATCGATGTCTGGGGACGCATCAAGGCGGCCCGGCAGGCGAGCGCTCAGGAAGCGGAAGCCGCGGCTGCCGATTATTACGGCGCAAGATTGTCCCTGGCCGCGCGTACCGCACAAAGCTACTTTGAGTTGATCGAAGCCAATCTTCAGGTTGAAGTCGCGGAACAATCGATCAAGGACCGCCGCGTCATTGCCGAGCTGGTGCGCGGCCGGTTTGCCCGCGGCCTGACTCGCGGCCTGGATTTACGGCTGGTGCTGACCGACCTGGCGAATGCCGAAGCGCAGCTTGCCGCTGCACGTAACCGGGTGCAAATCGTCACCCGCAGGCTGGAAGTGTTGCTGGGCCGCTATCCGGGTAATAGCGTAAAAAACCATTCAACCTTGCCGGCACCGCCGGCCGGTTTAGCCGCAGGATTGCCCGCGGAACTGCTGGCGCGGCGCCCCGATTTGATCGCCGCCATGTCGCGGCTGCAAGCGTCCGACTCCCGCGTGGAAAGCGCGAAAAAAACGCTGTTGCCCCGGATCGCCCTGACCGCCGCCGGCGGCACCGGCAGCCCGGCGTTGACCGAGTTGGTCGATCCCCGCGCCGTCGCCTGGAACTTAGCCATGGGGCTGGTGCAACCCATTTTTACCGGGGGCCGCCTGAAGGCGGGAATACGCCTGAATGAGGCGCGCACCGAAGAAGCGTTTAACCAATATCAAAGCACCGCGCTGAACGCCTTTCTCGAAGTGGAGCAAGCCTTGGCTGCCGAGCAATGGCTCAGGGAACAGGAGCTGGCGCTCAAGGAAGCCGTCGAGCAAACCCAGGCCAGCCGGAAGCTCGCGGTCTATTCGTATCGTCAGGGCCTGATCGAAATCCTGACGTTGCTGGACAGCTACCGCAGCACGCTGAACGCCCAAAGCGCGCACCTTTCCGTGCAACGGCAATTGCTCAGCAACCGGATTGATTTTTATCTGGCTTTGGGGGGTGGGGTTTAAGG
>JBAQYH010000843.1:0-3332 GCA_049299935.1 Methylobacter sp.
CCCTCGGTCCGTTATTTACATTCAAGCGCTATTTTTCCCTCGATGCAATGGCTGACGCCAATAGCGGGAGCTTCCAGGGTCATTTTGACGTCTATGGTTTCGGAACCGTTCAGCGTTGCGGTTTCAACGGCTTTGAGTACAGCGTGTTCGATCTCGCGTTGCGATGTGACGCCGACATTTTTGAGAAATTTTCTGATTTCTAAATTTAATGTGTCTTCATTCATGTTGACCCCCTAAAGGCGAAGTGGATTAATTCGTTTTGCGATGAAAAACCGACATCCTGTAATTATTAAGGCCCTTTGTGAACTTGCATTATGTGCCGATGTTACGCGCACTGCTTTAAAAGAATTTGTTAGAACCACAAATAACGCTCAAAACTATCCAGCAGTTTTTCCAGCGCATTGCCGCTTTCGGTATCGATTGTAATTAAACCGGATTGTTCCTGTTCCGACAGCGGTTGCGCCGATTGTTGCTGATGGTGCAGCACGGCCGCGTTTGCTTCCGAAGCATCGTCTTGCCGTTGCTTGATGCGTCTGCATAACTCCTGATCGGACGCCTGGAAAGTAATGATATGAAACGGCACGGCGCAGTCAGTCGCAAGCTGCCGGAACAGGTCGCGTTGCGGGGCTTTAAGAAAAGTTGCGTCGATAATGACCGGGAAACCGGCTGCAAGCACGGCTTCGGCAAGTTCTTTAAGATGCTGATAGGTTTTCAGGCTTGCCTGTTGGCTATAAAGCCCGTCGTCAATGCGGCTGCCGGTTTGCGCCAATGCCTGGTAGCCGAACAGCCGCTTGCGTTCAATATCGGAGCGTATCTGGAATGCGCCGAGTTGTTCGGCGAGTTGGCCGGCAAAAGTCGATTTTCCGGAGCCTGAATAGCCGTGGGTAATGATCAGGACAGTCTGGCGATGCTTGGTAAACTGCTCGGCCAGATCGGCAAAAACTGTGTATTCGCCGCGCGCCTGTTTAACAACGGCATCGTCGTCTTGTTGCTGCGCCATGCGCAATAAGGACACTTTAGCGCGCACCAACGCACGGTAAACCAGGTAATAACGCAGCAACGCCAGGCCTTGATAGTCGCCGGTGTGTTGCAAATAGCGATTAAGGAAACGGTATGCATAATGCTCGTAACCAAAGTGCAGCAGGTCGATAAACAAGAAAGCCGTTTCGCTGATCACATCGATCCAGCGCAGCATCGGATTAAACTCGATGCAATCGAACAGGGTGACCTTGCCGTTTATCAGCGTCATGTTGCCCAGATGCAGGTCGCCGTGGCATTCGCGCACATAGCCTTGCTGTTTGCGCCGCCGCATCAAGTCGGCCAGTTTACGCCATTCGCTATCGCCCCATCGCTGGATCATTTGCAACTGCTGTTTTTGAGCGTCATCGACCAGAAAAGGCCGGATATGGTCGAAATTCTCGATAAACCAATGGTGGATGTCGGCGCTGTCGCCATAGGGGGCGTTTTCGCCCGCCTGTTCAATCGTTTCATGAAAACCGGCAACAATACTGCTAAGTTGATCGATTTGATCTGCACCCAGCTGAGCGCGTTCGGCGCACTCGCTGAGTAATTGCCCGGAAGGAAATTGAATCATCTTGACGGCGTACTCGATGGCCTCGCCCGCGCCGCCTAGTTGGGGACGATCCGGCGTTCCGGTTATCGGCACGACTTCAAGATAGAGATCCGCAGCCAAGCGCCTGTTTAGCCTGAGTTCTTCATTGCAGCAGAAGCGGCGTTTTTCCAGCGTGGAAAAATCCAGGAAACCGAAGTTAACCGGTTTTTTGATTTTGTAGACGTGTTGGCCTGTCAGCAATATCCAGGAAATATGGGTTTCAACGAAGCTACAGGCATTAGCTTCAGATAATGCCCTGATTAGGGTGAGGCTTGAATCCAGCGCTGTGTTATTGCTCATGTTTTTTATACCCTCGACGCAATCAATGCGTCAGATGTTATTACGTTCATCCTAAAAACGATAGTTGAGCATCCAAAATCCTGACAAGTCCATGACAGGCTTCGACAGGGCACTCCTGAGCGGCAGCCGAACAGCTCTTACACTCTCACTGCCCATGACACAGATTCAATCCTCTGAAAGTGTCATGCCGGTTGGCCAAATACGGCACACCGCAATCCAATTAATACCGTAAATGCCTGGAGCATCAATTGGGAAAGCTGTGTAATACGCCGGTTTTCAGTAACGCACCCAGTGCTTTTGCCACCAGCGGACGACCGAAATAGAAACCTTGGCCCTCATCGCAATGCTGGGCCAGAAGAAAGGCGGATTGCTCCTTTGTTTCCACGCCCTCGGCAATGACGTGTTTACTGAGGCTTTTACCCATGCTGATCACCGCGCTGACGATGGTGGCGTCATCCGGGTTACTGAACATCCGCTCCACGAAAGACTGGTCAATTTTCAGGGTGTCGATCGGGAACTGCCTCAGATAACTCAGGCTGGAATAGCCGGTGCCGAAGTCATCGATGGCCAGCTTTATGCCTAAGTCAGAGAGCGCATGCAGCACTGAATCGGTAGAATCGGCATCGCGCATCAGCACGCTTTCAGTCAGTTCGAGTTCCAGATAACGCGGCTCCAAGTTGGTATCCTCAAGGGTTGCGCGTATATTTTCGAGAAAACCCTTGTCGCGGAATTCGAGTGCGGAGGTGTTGACGGCGACGGTGATCGGCGACAATCCGGCTTGCTGCCAAATCCGGGCCTGTAGACAGGCTTCGCGCAGCACCCAGCGGCCAATCGGCAGGATCAGGCCGCAATCTTCGGCGATGGGCACGAACTGTGTCGGCTGTAGCAATCCTCGTTCAGGATGTTGCCAGCGGATCAGCGCCTCGACACCGACAATAGCGCCGCTGTGAAGATTTATTTTCGGCTGGTAATACAATACAAATTCATGCCGTTCCAGTGCGTGGCGCAGGCTGGCTTCGATGGATTGCCGCTGGACGGCCAACGCATTCATATTAGGCTCGAAAAATTTGAAACTGTTGCGCCCGTTTTCCTTGGCATAGTACATCGCGGTGTCCGCACTCTTGATCAAGGATTCCGCATCCTGGCCATCATTGGGGTAAATGCTGATACCGATACTCACGCTGATATGCAGATCATGCTGGTCGATGTGGTGCGGTAGTGCGAGCGCCGAGAGCATCTTTTGCGCAGAGAGCGCCGCGTCTTCCGCCTGTTCAATAGAGGGAAGCAGCAGCACGAATTCGTCCCCGCCTTGCCGGCTGATGGTGTCCGAATGACGCACACACCCCACCAGGCGTTGCGCAACCGATTGCAGCAGTTGGTCGCCAATCGCATGCCCCAAGGAGTCGTTAATATGTTTGAA
>JBAQYH010000844.1:0-13748 GCA_049299935.1 Methylobacter sp.
CAAGCGGCAACCGGGTCGCCTTTTCTTTGGTTACTTTCTTTTCGACTGCATGGATGCAGGAGGTAGAGCAATGCAGGGAGCAATTGCCGAGGCGAAGCAAAAGAAAGTAACTCGCCTTCGGGTGCGAGAACCCGATTCAATTAAGTGTCGCGTTAGCGACTCCTTAATGTTAAAGCGCTCGAAATTCGACTAACTGCGTAACATCCGTTATTAATCCACGAAAAGATTGTGACGATACAGGCATACCCTAAATAATAGGTTGAGCCGATAGGTAATAGCGCTTATTGATTGAAGGCGCTGAACTCACTATGCTACAGACACGTGTACAACACCAACCGGTTTTTTAGGTCAATGCATATTCGTCTACGTGAAAATAAATATCCCATTATGTTCAATTTCACTAAAAAACACAGCAGCGCCCTGGTTGCCACGAATGAACTAGCGACCGAAGTGAGCGAAAAATATAACGCCGCGATGCAAAAGATCGAGCGGCTTGAGGATGAGTTAAGCCAAAAAACACACGAATTAAACCGAAGCTGCAAAGCCCAATACATAATGACGGAAGGCGTAAAAAATTGCGCCGCAATCCTTTACACTATTCAAAACCAACTGATCACCGTAGCCGCACATTTGGCGCGATCAAACAAGCAAATCTCTGATTTAAAGCAAGAAAACCAAGCGCTTAAATCATCCGGCGATGAGTGGTTCAGGCGCGCGATAAAACTTGAATTCGATGTTTTAAAAGCGAAGGACGGGCTTAAAAAAATCGAAAATGAGCGCGATTTGGCGATAAAAACGATTGAGCTTCTTCAAGTCGAGTTAATGTTGCATAACCGAGGTAGGAGCCAGGACTGACATAGGCTTCAGTTTAAGCAGAAAATCCGCTCCACGTTTGTTGATTTATCCCCACCCGTTCGCCTTAAGCCTGTCGAAGGGCGCCGCACGAGCGGTTGAAGCCGGCAGCATTGACCTGAGCGTAGAAACGACTCAGCTCGCAAAATAACCCTGCTGAATAAAATGCAGCGCCTGCTCTATGGCAGCCTCGCGGCGCATGATAAATGAATGCGAATACGGCATCACGATAAAATCTTTCATGCCTGCCACTTGCGTCCTGTTTACCGACACCTTGCCGTCGTTGACCTCTGGGATCAGCCTTGATAAAAAAGGATTGACGGTTCTATTTCCGGCAATAACCCCAAGTTGAAAATTCACCGGGCCCAGCTGATTCGGCACGCTGTTTTTATCAGTGCCCAGCTGTAATCCGGCCGGGCCGTTTAAATAATAAAATAGCCGCCAACTTCCGAGTTTATCCACGACTTCGCTGCCTTGATTGGGCGGCGCCAGCATCACTACTCGCCCAAGCTTATCGATGCTTTGGCTGGCCAGGTAGTCACGCAGCAAAATGCCGCCCAGCGAATGCGTCAGGAAATGGATTTTTTTTACCTCCTCCGTCTCACATTGTTTCAACGCCTGAGCGATGTATTTTTGCGCTAACTCGCTGATGTCAGCGCTTCGCGAAGGATAATCCACGTTGATGACTTTATAGCCGTATGCCGCCAGCAACTTGCCCGCCTTATTCATGCTGCGGCTGGTCCGGGCCAGCCCATGCAGCAGAATAATCGCCTCCGAGTCTTTAGCGACCGGTTTCAGTTTGGCTGTTAAATTTTCCATAGCTCAGCAAAATGGCGGGCAGCAACAATAAGTTCAACAGCGTCGAAGAGGCCAGGCCGCCGATGATGATCGCCGCCATCGGCCCCATGATCTCGCGCCCCGGATTATCGCTGTTGAACGCGATCGGGAACATCGCCAGCGCGGTGACCAGCGCCGTCATCAGGATCGAAGGCAATCGTTCCTGAGCGCCCAGTACGGCGGTGTCCAGGTTCCAGCTTTTGCCCTCGACCTCGACCAAATAGCGGTAATGCGACAGCAGCATGATGCTGTTGCGCACGGTAATGCCGAACAGCGTCACGAAACCTACGACCGAACCGACTGACAAGGTGGCCCCGGTCAGCACCACCGCGGCAACCCCGCCGATCAGCGCGAAAGGCAGGTTGGCAAGGGTCAGCAGCATATGCCGGATACTGCCTATAGCAATATAGATAAAAATCAGCACCCCGGCTCCGGCCAGCAGCGAATGCAGGACCAGTTCCTTGCGCGCCTGCGCCTGTTCAATCGCCGCACCGGTGAATTCGGGATAAATATCCGTCGAGAACGGAATCTCTTTCAATACCCGCTCTTTAAGCTCCGCCATAAACTCGTCCAGATCCCGGTCGATCACATTGCCGGTCATGGTTTGCCGCCGCTGCGAGCCTTGATGCAGGATGTTGTAGCGGCTGGCCGAATGCCTGATTTCAGCGACCTGCTCCAGCGTGATCATCGTGCCGTCCTGGGTCCTGATCGGCAGCTTGGCTATCGATTCGGGCTGCTGTCTCAGCTCCGGCGTCAAGGTCACCGCGACGTTATAGATTTTATTGCCCTGAATGTTTTTGCCGACCACGCGGGTCTCGTAAGCGGCCTGCAAGGTATCGACAATCTGCGCCGGCAACACGCCCCAGAAACTGAGCTGGTCGAGATCCAGGTTGACTTGGAGCAACGGCGTACCGGGCGGCGAGCGCAACTGCACATCCGTCGCGCCGTCTATGCCGCCCATAATCCGGGCGACTTCCTGCGCTTTGGCATCCAGTTGATTCAGGTCATTGCCGTAAATATTCACCACCACCGGCGAGGTGTAGCCGGAAATGGTCTCATCGACCCGTTCCGTCAAAAAGGTGTTGGCCTCGAATAAAATGCCGGGGAATCCGACCAGAATCTCCCGCAACCTGTCCTTGATCTGCTGCTGCTCCGATCCCGACATTGGCTCAAGACGCACTTCATACTCGCTGTAATGGCTGCCGTAAGTATCGGCGCCGCGCTCAGCACGCCCCGCCCATTGCGATACCGATTGTATGCCCGGAATCGCCATGAATTGTTCGGTCAGTTTGCTGCCGATCCTGATCGATTCCTGCAACGAGGTGCCGGGAATACTGGTGGTATGGACGATATAATGGCCTTCGCGCAATTCGGGCAGGAATTTGCTGTCGAGACTGAAAAAAGCCGACAAGCCCGACAGGCAAACGATAACACTGCCGATCATGACCGGCTTGAAATTCCTGGAAACCCTGCCCAACAAACCCTTGTACAGAGGCTTGATGCGCCTGATCAGCGGCGGATCGTCATTGGCGATAACCGCATTGCCGAGCAACGCATAGCACAGTGCCGGTGTTAAGGTCAGTGCCACCAGCAGCGACGTTAAAATCGCCAGAATGTAGGAATAACCCAGCGGCGCAAACAAGCGCCCGGCAACGCCGGTCAAGGTCAACAAGGGTACAAATACCAGCGCGACGATAAAACTGGCGTAAACCACGGAGCTTCGCACCTCCAGTGATGCGCTGTAAACCACATCGGCAACCGGCAGCGGCCGAGCCGACAAACGATTCTCGCGCAAACGGCGGAAAATGTTTTCGGTATCGATAATCGCATCGTCAACCACCTCCCCCAATGCGATAGCCAAGCCGCCCAGCACCATGATGTTGAGGTTGACGCCGCTTTCCAGCAGCACAATCACCGCGCCGATCAACGACACCGGAATCGCCAACGCCGAAATAAATGCGGTGCGGAAATTAAACAAAAACAGGTACAGGATGATCACGACGAACAAGCCGCCGATCAGCAAATGCCCGGACAAATTACTCAACGAGCGTTCGATATAATCGGCAGGCCGGAACAGGTGCGAGTAAAAGTTGATCGCCTGTTTGTTGAAAATCGGCTCGAACTCTTGCAACGTCTGCTCAACCTGCCTGGACACCGACAAAGTATTGGCCCCGTATTGGCCGATCACCATCATCACAATGCCGGGCTTGCCCATAATTTGCGCCGCGCCGATTGGCGGTTCAGGCGCATACTGAATTGTAGTGACTTCGCCCAGCGTCACGTTGCGCCCCTGATCCCGCTTGACGATAATCTTGCCGAATTGCTCCGGCGTGGCGGGTTGCCCCGTCACCTGCAACGTGAAGCGCTGGTTGTTGTTTTCGATAAAACCGCCGCCCTGGATATTTCCGGCCTTTGCAGCGGCCTGGATAATATCCTCCAGCGTCAGATTAAAGCGATGCAATTGCAACGGATCGACCTGGATTTGCAATTGCTGAATGTCCCCGCCGAACACATTCACATCGGCAACCCCCGGAACAGCCTTCAGGCGCGGCACGATCGTCCAGTCGACCAGACTGCGTAAAGCCATCAAATCGGTCTGATCGTCCTTGTTTAAACCGATAGTCAACACCGTCGCCGAAGACGAGGACAGCGGTATCGCAACCGGCGTAATGCCCATCGGCAACTGTCCCGCCAGAGTGGTCAAGCGTTCGCTGATCAACTGGCGGTTGCGGTACACATCGCTGTCTTCGACAAAGGTCGCAATAATAATCGACAGCCCCTGAATCGATTCCGAGCGCACCGACTTCATGCCGATCAAGCCGCTGATCGAGGTTTCGATTTGCTGGGTGACCAGCACTTCGACCTGTTCAGAGGAAAGGCCGGGCGATTCGGTTTGGATGATGACCTGCTTGGGGGAGAATTCTGGAAAAATATCCAGGCCCGCCGTGGCGAAGCGATAACTGCCGTAGAGCAGGATTAATACCGCAAGCGCGATGACGATGCCGTAGAAACGGATGGAGAAACGGACGAGTGTGGCTAGCATGAATTAGTGGGTTTGATTACGAACGGTAAAATAGCTCAATCCGACAGCGGGCTTTAGCGCGTCTGCCGGAACAATTTATTATGCCGTGCCATATTTCGCTTGTGCTTCAAACAGCGAGTATTGAATTGGGCTTTCTTTTTTTCGCTCAATAGAAATGGCATTGAAATTTGTAACTAAGGCTTCAATAACAGGATTCCTGTTTGTTTCCTTACCTCCAACATGATAGAAATGCTCACGGGTAAGAACGGAATGCTTAGCCCATAGGGTTTTAATGTATTCGTTTTCCCGGTAATCATTATGATGCCATGTCGATAAAATAAACTTTCCGCTAAAATCGGAAAGCCTATCGAATAGTTCTTTTTCGTGAGAATCATCCCAGCCATTGTAGTAGTCAACATGCCGGCCAATATAAGGCGGGTCGCAATAAATAATATCCAATGGCGATGCTTCAGAAATGGTTTTGTTAAAATCCTGACACTTGAATACGAACTCTTTTGTCTTAATTATTTTGCAAGCCCAGTCCACTTGATTAGTAATTTTCGTTATATAGGCTTGTGCGAAGCGCTGCGGCTTTCTGCAAAAAGGGATGTTGAATCCCCCTTTTCGATTGAAGCGGATCATGCCATTGAATCCGGCACGATTAACGAATAGAAAATCCAGAGGCGAATGCCCGGAATTAAATCGTTCTCGTACAAAGTAATAATGCTCTTCACCTTTCGATAAGAGGAGCTCGCCTTCGCGTATCAGGTATTCCTTAACTATTTCGGGCGTTATTTCCCCGGAAGCGATACCGGAATAAAAATTAATTAAATGAGGATTGGCGTCGCATAAAATTGCACGCTGAGGCGCGACATTAAAAGCTACCGCACCAGTGCCCATAAAAGGCTCAATCCACACGCCAGTAAAATCGCTAGGGACAATACTTTTTATCCAAGGTACGAGCTTGGTTTTTATGCCTTGCGATTTGATCGGCGGCACACCGGTTTTTACGATCATTCTTCGCCATTCCTCTTATTTATAACCAAAGATAGATCACCGTTTTTGTACTCTACGAAATCCCGTAGCGTAGAGATTATTTTTGCTTCACCTTTTTCGTTTAGGATAGTTATTTTTTTATAGTTTATCCAATACTCATCAAACCAGTGTTCGCCAAGCTTTGAAAACATACCCTGACCGCTGATTATATCGGCGATATTATTGATGCTTCCGATGTTAGCAGTATTACCGCTACCGCCTTTATCGCTGGCGATTTTCCATTTTTCTGCAACGAAGAATTGGAAGTTTCTTACTACCGAAGTAATTGAATGCAGCTCATCAATGCTGCGCGCTCTTGTCTCATCAATGGTTGCGCCATCTGCCCTATCATAGATGATACCAAGACAGAAATGGCCTGAATACGTACTGTAGGGAAACTGGATGTTTTTAGTGCTGGTGCGATGTTCAAAATATTTGCCATGCGAACCCAGCGTAAATCCATTGCATAAATGCGGCTTTTTTGGATTCCGATAGGTTGTTTTAAAGTCAACAGCGAATCTGATGGATTCATCGCCGGTTTTGACAAATGATATGTCGGGGTAATAATTCTGGTGATCGGCAAGAACCACCTTGTATCCGTTAGTTTGTGCGAACTGAAGAATTTTAGGGAATAAATGGATTTCAAGGATTTTCGATACAATCTTGGTATCTGAAGAGATTGTGTATACGTTTTTGAAAACATCAATAAAGCCTTTTACTGTCCATTGACCATCATCTGTACTGATATGCTCTTTAAGCTCGGTGACAAATTCTTCGAGTTTCTCTGCAAAATTTTCTTTTTCGGTCATATAGATACTGTTTTAATTTTTTTTGATTGCTCATTCTACAGGTTCACTCACCTGATAGGAATCGGTGTGATTTCGCTGGTTCCCAGTCTTCAGATTGGGAACCAGCTCTCGTCGATGTGCTGAACGCAATGAGATGCATCAATCGCAAGCCATGCGTTACTTTCGTCTGCACTTTCTGCCCTAACCCGCAATTGATTCCATTGGAACCATTTCAGCCTCGTAGGGTAGGCTGTGCGTACCCTTCAATACTCACACCATTACCATTATTCAAGCAGCCAGCTGATCCTTTAATTCTGGATGATCGTGCATCAATTTCGGGCTTGGGCATAAGCTTAAGCATCGCCCAGTTTTTTGATTATGGACTTCGCCAAATTTTCATTGATTTCATTGTGACGAGGCACAGGCTGAGATTGTTTGGTCTGGGGATTAGTGTACCAATCATGCCGACCACCATTACGGACAAGAATACAGCCCATCTGTTCAAGTAAGGAATGAGCATGAAATAATTTGAACAACTCGCGTTTTAGATTTACAGCGGGAGTGCAAGCTTTGCTTGCGCTGGCAGGCGAAGCCTGCACTCCGGCTTTTGGCAACTTACTCAAGTTATTTCGTGCACGTTCCTAACTTAATCAAATCGCGTCTTTTTCACTCAAGCGACCAATAGCTCTTCAACTTTACGAATGTAAGGCACTTGACCGGATTCAACATCAATTAATAAGTCTTTCAAGTTTTCGATAAGCTCCTCTTTGGTTGTGCCTTGAGTCTGGTACTCAGGGTATTCATTAAGGAAGCCAATAAAAAATGTGTCATCTTGCCACGATGTAAATTTGACTGTTCTCATAATAAACTCTCTATAAAACAATAAGCCGAGGAGGGGGCGCTTGCGTATCTTTCGACATTCAATGGTACGCATAGCGTATCCTATGCTCATCCCATTATTTAAGATGCCTGCTCATCCTTTAATTCAGAATGGTCGTGTATCAGTTTTAGCAAATCTTGATTGTACGGGATTTCAGTCATGTAGGGTTGCGCATCGTGTACTATTCTTTCAAAGGTGACGCATCACGATCAATAAAGGATCTACCTGGCTTGGTTTGTATTTAACAGCCATCCATCTCAGAATTGCTCCGACTTATTGCGTCTTAAGCTGTTCTAATAATTGGAGCGTCAAACCATCTTGCTCGCCATTAAAATACTTATCAAGGATGCAGGCAAACACGGAGCCAGGACCCGACACATGGGCAAACAATGTCATCGAAGATTTAAGCTTTAGATCGTCAGGATAACCGAAGATTTCTGAAATAGATCGTCCTTCAATAATAAAAACCGCTTCTGCGCATTCCAGCAGTCTTTTTCCAAGAACAGGATGATTCAGGTATTGCCGGGCTTCTTCCAGGCTCTTGATGGCATAGTGTTTTGATGTTGAACTGTGCCCCAAGCCATCAATTTGCGGGAAGATGTACCACATCCAGTGAGTGCGTTTTCGACCGGCTCTTAACTCTGCGAGTGCGTTGTCGAAGATGCTTTCTTGCGCACTGATAAAACGGCTTAAGTCGACGGCACCGCTTGCGTTTGTCATGTTTGGCTCCTTGTTTTTACCCAACGGGTTACGGTCCTGTTTAGGAACGCCGGTAATACAAAGCCTTTACTATTTTGACGTAATTTTGGGTTTCGGGGTAGGGCGGAATGGAGTTGTTGTACCGGATCACCGCATTTTCTCCGGCGTTATAGGCGGCAACGGCCAGATCCAGATTTGAATCAAACATCCTGAGCAAATCTTTCAAATAATGGGTGCCGCCGTCGATATTCTGGACGGGATCAGTCCGGTTAACAACGCCGTAGCGTCTTGCTGTATCGGGCATTAACTGCATTAAACCGACGGCTCCGGCTGAGGAGATTGCGCCGGCATCGTAAGCGGATTCTGCCTGAATAACGGCATGTAGCAGTCTAACATCAACCTGATGCCGGTTGGCCGCCTCGGCAATCAGATCGGCGAATTTTTGTTTATTGACGCCCATATAAGGCAGAGCTTTTGCGTAAGTTGCCGGCCTGGTTCGGATGATGCGTTTGTACAGGTTGTTTCTAGGCTTATCGGTATAGTAGATGCGGCCATCGGTATCGATAAATTTATAGATGTCGGCCAGCGCCTCATTCGAGATGAGTAAAGTGGTTAGGATAACGGCAAAAATCTGTCTGGAACAGATTTGCATTAACCCGAAGGGCAGCAGTGAGGATAGCTTGGCGTGACAAATCTGTCTGGAACAGATTTGCATTAACCCGAAGGGCGGCAGGCAGGATAGCCTGGCGTGACAAATCTGTTTGGAACAGATTTGCATTAACCCGAAGGGCGGCAGGCAGGATAGCCTGGCGTGAATTCTCATCATATTGTCACCTATCGGTCAGGTTTAATAACGATCATACTTGCGGCTTCAACCGCCCTGTTTCTGGCCTCATCGACCGTTTCAGCGGTAGCTAACGCAACTCCCATGCGCCTGGTGGTAAAAGCTTCAGGCTTGCCAAACAATCTGACTTCGCTGGTTGGTACGGACAATGCCTTATCCAGCCCTTCGTAAACCACGCCTTGCGCATCCAGGCCGCCCAAGATAACGGCGCTGGCTCCTGTGCTGTGCATGCCGGTGTCGACCGGCAAGCCCAAGATGGCTCTGGCGTGTAATTCAAATTCGTTTTGTTTCTGGGTGACCAGGGTCACCATGCCGGTATCATGCGGCCTTGGGCTGACTTCGCTAAACCAGACGGTGTCGCCCTTGATAAACAGTTCAACGCCGAACAGGCCGAGCCCGGCGATTTCATTAGTTATTTTAAAAGCAATATCCTGTGACGCTTCAATCGCGGCGGAGCTCATGGCTTGCGGTTGCCAGCTCTCGCGGTAATCGCCGCTTTCCTGTCTGTGGCCTATCGGGGCGCAAAAATGGGTCTCGATTTCGCCGTGTTGATTTTTGGCGCGCACCGTCAACAAGGTGATTTCAAAATCAAAGTCTATTTTTGCTTCGACAATGACCTTGCCGGTATCGACCCGGCCGCTGGATTTGGCGTAATCCCAGGCGGCTTTAAGCTGGTCGGCGCTTTTAACCATCGACTGGCCTTTGCCGGATGATGACATGGTCGGCTTGATAAAGCACGGATAACCGATGCCGCCGTCAACTGCGGCCTGCAATTGCTCGAAGTTTTCTGCAAACGCGTAGTTCGAAGTAGGGATTTTTAGCTGTTCGGCGGCCAGGGTTCTGATGCCTTCGCGGTTCATCGTCAGTTGAATCGCCCTGGCGTTGGGCACTACCGTACATCCGCCCTCCGCCTCAATGTCAATCAGCGCCTGGGTCGCAATCGCTTCGATTTCCGGGATGATAAAATCGGGCTGTTCCAGCGCAATCAGTTTTTTGACCGCGTCGGTGTCGGTCATGTCGATCACATGGCTGCGATGCGCGACATGCTGCGCCGGTGCATTCGGGTAACGATCGACGGCAATCACTTCCACGCCGTAGCGTTGCAGGGAAATCGCCAGTTCCTTGCCCAGCTCGCCGCTGCCGAGCAGCAGGGCTTTGGTTGCGCTGTTTGATAATGCGGTGCCTATTTTCATTCTGAATCTGCCAGATAGTTGTCGATGTCTTCTTTGGAAAAGCCGATTTTTTTCGCCACGCGATCGGCATGACTGACCCTTGAAATGCCGGGAACCAGTTTGTAGGTCGGCGCGTCGTTGGCAAACTCGACCTGTCTCGGCAGGCCGATGCCCTGAGCGACAAAATGATCGACCAGTTGATGGTTATGGGTGATTAAAATGGTGCTGTTGCCTTTCCGGTAAAAGCCGTTCAGCACATTCGACGACGATTCCATTTTTTCCTCGAAGGTCGTGCCTTCAGATAACTCGTCCAGCACCACCAGGCTTTTGGCGGTCGCGGCAAGGAAGATGTCCTTGGTGCGTTTCAGTTCGGTGCCGAAGCGGCCTTCTCCGTCGTCCAGATGGCTGATTTCGGGCGCCTGATAAAAAATCCGGTCGGCGACGGTCAGGGTTGCCGATTTGGCCGGAACGAAGCAGCCGATTTGCGCGAGCAGCTGGATTTGGGTGACGGTTTTGCAAAAAGCGGTCTTGCCGCCGCTGTTGGGGCCGGTGACCAGTACCAGTTTGTCGTCTTCCAGCACGAAGTCGTTGCCGACATAATCCGGGTTTTGTTTGCCTAAAACCGGGTTTCTGGCATCGGCCAGATTGATCCGGTGATGCGGTGCGTCGATTAGCTCAGGCAAGACCTTGTTGCCGCCGAATGCCTCGGCAAATTTTATATATGACAGCAACTCGTCGAGCTGGCCGAGCGCATCTAACGTTTCTCCAACGGCTGGGGAATTTTTGAACTCGTTTCTTAATGGGATAATGCAGCTGTCACGGTCAAAGCCGCCGACTACGGGATAATAAACCAGCAAGATAGGCACAAAGAAAATGCTTGCGGTCGGGATGGCCTCGGTTGAAACCTGGAACATGTCGGTGGGGAAAAAATGCGCCAGCGCCCATACGGCGCCGAAAAACAGTGTGATCAGCAGCGGCTTGAACAGCCGGGGCTTAAAAATAACCGCCGGCGAAAACGAGCCTTTTCTTTGCTCTTTGCACTGGATATTGTTTTCAGTGATGTAAACAGGCCCTTGCATCAGCGAATAGGGGCGAGACTCCGCGAAGGCTTTGATTTTGTCGAAAATACCTTTCAGGTAGTCGCTTTGCGGGGTTTCGACGGATTGAATCTGATCGACCAGCTCCAGCATGAAACGGATGCCGCGCTTATATTGCAGGTAGCCGTAGCCTTCAATTTCATGGTCTTCCCGGGCGGTGCCGAAGGTGCCCAGAAATTCGCCGAACAACAGTAAATAGAAGTTTTTTTCATCGGGCACAGCTTGTTGCACGATATGTTCAAGCTGTTCTTTCAGTGCAGGATTACTGCGCAGCTCTTCAACGGCTTGCTGTTTGGCCTTGATCTGGTCCAGCTCATTCAGCGGTTGGGCTAAAGAACGAAATAACACCGCCTGTCCGGCAATCGTTGAGGCATGATTGATGGAATCGAACAGCTCGTCGACTTCGATGGTGTTGAAGGTTCTTTGATCAATAATGCCGTCGCCGGTTTCCAGAGCTTTACTGGATTTGATAGTCGGCCAGCTGCTGTCTTGCCAGCTTTGTAATAGTGTTTGTTTCATCTCTTTAGCCCTTTAGTTATCGTTCCCATGCTCCGGCGCTCATCGTCATACTCGCCGGGAAGCGGGTATCCAGTGCCAAGGATGGCGATCTGTGTACGTCCGTGTAGTCTGGATTCCGGCAATCCCTGCCGGAATGACGTTCTTATAGACTTGTGTGTAACGATGAGTCCGTAGGTTGGGTTAGACTACCGTTAGCCCAACCTACAGTTTCTGCTCAAGCAGACTAACTATAGCATCAACATGAATTTCCGAGTCGTTCAGCGCATTTATATAACGATATTCCACGCCGCCGGCCTTCATGAAAATAGCCTTGTTCTCCATAGCGATTTCTTCCAGCGTTTCCAGGCAGTCCACCGCAAACCCAGGGCAGACGACATCCACTTTTTTAATGCCCCGGCCCGGAAGCTCTTTTAGCGTATCCACGCAATAAGGTTTCAGCCACTGCGCTTTGCCGAAACGCGATTGGAACACAATCATCCATTGGCTCTCATTGATGCCCAATTTTTCAGCAATCAAGGCTGCGGTTTTATGGCATTGATGAAAATAAGGGTCGCCCCATTTGGTCAGTTGCTCGGGTAAGCCGTGAAAGGACATCAACAGCAGCTCGTTTTTGCCGTGCTCACGCCAGCTCTGCTTTATGGATTCGGCAACCGCAGCAATATAGTGGCTGTGCTGGTGATAATCGCTGATAAAGTGAATGCTGGGCAGGTGCTTCCACTGGTTCAGCTCTTTAACCACGTCATCGTAGATGGATGCAGTCGTTGTTGATGAATATTGCGGATACAACGGCAGGACGATTAAATTATCAATGCCCGCCGCTTTGAAGGCTTTTAACTGCTTCGCTATCGAGGGTTCGCCGTAGCGCATTACATGCTGGGTAGTAACGCCTTTGGCATGCAGCTTATCGGCAACCCGTTCGGTCAATTGCAGGGTCAGGAAAATTAACGGCGAACCTTTTTCATGCCAGATATTGCGATAGGCTTTTGCCGATTTGCGGGGGCGAAACGGCAGCACAAAAAAATGCAGTATCACCCACCACAAAGGACGGGGCAGGTTGACGACACGGGGGTCCCAAAGGAACTCCTTAAGAAATCGCCTGACTGCCGACGTTGTCGGTGCGGCGGGCGAGCCCAGATTCGCCAGTAATATGCCGGTTTTTTTTGCCGTCATTGGTTCGACTTCGCTGACTACAGGTTAGGAACGTCGGCTGATCAGATTTAAAAATTCCGAGCGGGTGCTGATTTCCTTGCGGAAAATCCCGGTCATCACTGAAGTCGTCATCACCGAGTTTTGCTTTTCAACGCCGCGCATCATCATGCACAAATGTTTGGCTTCAATAACCACCGCCACGCCCCGTGCGCCGGTTGCCAGTTCAATCGCGTCGGCTATCTGTTTGGTCAGTACTTCCTGGATTTGCAGGCGGCGTGCGTACATGTCGATAACTCGGGCCACTTTGGACAGGCCCATCACCTTACCTTTCGGCAAATAACCCACATGACATTTGCCGATAAACGGCAGTAAATGATGCTCGCATAAAGAATACAGTTCAATATCCTTCACAATAACCATGTCTTCGGTGTCGGCGGTAAAAATAGCGCCGTTCAGCACTTCTTCCAGCGTTTTTTCGTAGCCGTTGTTTAAAAATTTGAAAGCCTTGGCCGCGCGTTTTGGCGTATCGATCAGACCCTCGCGATTTAAATCTTCACCGACTGCTTCGATAATCTTGGCAAAATGCTCTTCCATAGTCTCAATCCCAGTTATTAAAATAGCGGCTCAGTATACAGCATGGCGTGGTGAATTTTAAGCCTCGCCAAATACCTATATCCGGGGCGTTAGCAAGTCCAAAATCACCTGGATGTCCGCACCGGGCTTGCAGGCATTTTCACTAAGATGCCTGCGCCACCCCCTGGCCCCCGGCTCGCCATGAAACAGTCCTAAAATATGCCGGGATATGCTGTTTAAGCGGACGCCGTCGTTAAGCTCAAGCTGCTGTTGAATATAGG
>JBAQYH010000845.1:0-2098 GCA_049299935.1 Methylobacter sp.
ATCCAGCACCTTGCCGTTGTAGGATCCTGCCTTAACTACCAGCTTATCGTTCGTCTTGGCGAAGTCATACACCACCTTGGCGGCAGCGACGGCGTCCGCGCTGATGCTGTACACCAGCGGGCCAACCATTTTTTCAGCCAAGGATTCGAACTGAGTACCTTGCACAGCACGACGCACCAGCGTGTTCTTCAACACGTGGAAATACACGCCAGATTTGCGTGCATTAGCGCGCAACTTGGTGATGTCGCTGACCGTAATGCCACGATACTCTGCCAAGACGATAGTCTGTGCCTGTGCAACCTGCGCACTAACTTCCGCAACCACTGCCTGTTTTTCTTGCAGATTGAGACTCAAGTCTTCCTCCATTTTTCCAGAATGCGCTTGCACGCATTCCATCGGTTACAACAGCGACCTTGAATCAGGAAAACAACTCCTGCTCGCGGGCACACCATCTACGTGGGTAGACGGATCGCTCCGCCAATTAAGTCTCGGGCCAACAACTCCTTTGACACCTACGGTCTTTGATGCTGCCAGCACGCCAGCAGTCCAAAGATTAGAGGCGACAGGATCTGCATCCTGTCGCCAAATTTTAAATATTATGCAGCCAGGCTGGCCTGTTCGACGCGAATACCGGCACCCATGGTGCTGGAGATGGATACCTTCTTCAGGTACACCCCTTTGGAAGCAGCAGGCTTAGCCTTGTTCAGCGCATCGACCAACGCCAGCAGGTTTTCGCGCAATGCTTCCGGCGTAAACGAAGCGCGGCCAATAGTGCATTGCACGATGCCGTTTTTGTCGGTGCGATATTGCACTTGACCGGCTTTGGCATTCTTCACTGCACCCGCCACATCAGCAGACACCGTGCCCACTTTTGGGTTAGGCATCAAGCCGCGCGGACCGAGAATCTGACCCAGCTGGCCGACCAGACGCCTTGCATCCGGGCTGGCAATCAGCACGTCAAAGTTCAAATTGCCGCCTTTGATTGATTCGGCCAGATCGTCGAAACCCACGATGTCCGCACCGGCAGCCTTGGCTTCCTCAGCCTTCGCGCCCTGCGCGAACACTGCCACACGCACCGTCTTACCGGTTCCTTTAGGCAACACCACTGAACCGCGCACCAATTGATCCGACTTGCGCGCATCGATGCCGAGGTTTACCGCGACATCGATGGACTCATCGAATTTTGCCACGGCAGTTTCTTTAACCAGGTTCAACGCATCATTCAGGGGGTACAGCTTGTTGCGGTCGACCTTGGCTGCAATTGCTTTATAGCGTTTGGACATGTTATACGCCCTCCACGGTGATACCCATACTGCGCGCGCTTCCCGCAATGGTACGCACTGCGGCGTCCATATCGGCAGCTGTCAGGTCAGGCATCTTGGTTGTTGCGATTTCTTCCGCTTGTTTGCGGGTCAGCTTGCCCACCTTGTCGGTGTGCGGCGTTTTGCTGCCCTTTTGTACACCGGCGGCCTTCTTGATCAGAATGGTCGCGGGCGGGGTCTTCATAATGAAGGTGAAACTCTTGTCCGCAAAAGCGGTGATCACCACCGGAATCGGCAAACCGGGTTCCATGCCTTGTGTCTGCGCATTAAACGCCTTGCAGAATTCCATGATATTCAAACCGCGCTGACCCAATGCCGGGCCAATTGGCGGGCTTGGATTTGCCTTGCCTGCAGGCACTTGCAGCTTGATATAGCCAATAACTTTCTTTGCCATGATGCACTCCTGTCAAACGGGTACCAGCGAAACGTTTCGTCTCTCCCCAACATGAGAAATAGCATAAGGGAAACTGCATCTGCATTTTTTGCAGGCTGCGTTCCCCATCTGCATTTCTCGCTCTTCAGCCCTTCTCTACTTGGCCGAAATTCAGTTCCACGGGGGTCGAGCGACCGAAGATAGTCACCGCCACGCGTATTTTATTCTTGTCGTAATTGACATCCTCAACCGTGCCATTGAAGTCCGTAAACGGACCTTCCTTGACACGCACCGCCTCACCCACCTCAAACAGCACTTTTGGTCTTGGTTTCTCAACCCCGGCCTGCATTTGCTGCATGATATGTTGCACTTCCTTTTCGCTAATCGGCGTAGGTTTCATCGC
>JBAQYH010000846.1:0-3790 GCA_049299935.1 Methylobacter sp.
TTGTTAACCGTCACATTAAGCGGCCAGTGTTTTTTATCGCCCGGCAAGCTGACCCAGCTGTCTTGATATACCGTCCAGCTCATCGAAAAAACGCCTTTTTCGCCGGTTAAATCCAGTTGGGTTTGGGTAGGCCAGCTACAGCGTTTTTCTTCGTAGCTGTTGTAGAGGAAAGGGCAGGGAGGTTCGGGGCTGTCCTGCAATACCCAGGCTATCCAGGGCTTGAGCTGTTCCGGCACCTGTTCAGGGGTTAACGGCTTTGCCTGAGTGACTGATGTAAACAATACGGCGCTTAAGAATAGCCAGACGATACGACTCATGATGCACTCCTGATTGATTAACCACGAACGACTGCACGGATGCAGAAGGTAGGGCAACGCATGGAGCGGTTGCCGAGACACGAAGGACACGAAGTTTCTTCTTCGTGTCCTTCGTGTTTTTATGCCTTCAGTTGATGCGTTTTGCCCTTCGTTAGGGACTCTTCGCCTGCAATGGAAAGCGTTCCGGATGCCTGATGATTTCCAGGGTTAAATCCACATCAATGTCCGGCCAATAAAAGTGTCCCGGCGATTGTTCTTCAACATTAATGACCGATTTAATCCGTTGGTTTTTAAACCACGGGAAATCGTCATAGGACATGAATAATTCTTCATTATGAGTCAGCAGCCAGACACCGTGGGTTGAAATATGCGTTACCTCAACCGGGGAAGTGCTGTTGCCATGCGCTAATGAGCTCATTGTAATGTCCCTCCAGAAGTAATTCGATTTCTTTTAACTGCTTTCTTGAATATTGATAATTCTTAGCCAATTCGATTTCCGGTTCCAGCCAGAATTTAGCCTCTCCGTCTCCCGAAACAATATGGACATGCATTCTCTGTTCTTCTCTGGAGAAGAAAAAGAACCGATAGCCATTTTCCTTAAATACGGTTGGGCTCATTTAGGCATTCAATTTCAGATCCGTAACGCTGGAAGGGGAGCAATAATTATCTTTCCAAAAAATTCCTCAACATATCATGCCCATGCTCGGTCAGGATCGATTCGGGATGGAACTGCACGCCTTCAATATCCAGCTGTTTGTGCCTTACACCCATGATTTCATCGAGTTTGCCCGCTGCGTCCTGTGTCCAGGCGGTTATTTCCAGGCAATCGGGAATGCTCTCCTGTTCGATGACCAGCGAATGGTAACGGGTCGCGGTAAACGGGTTGTTAAGCCCTTTGAATACGCCTTGGTTTTGATGATAAACCAGCGAGGTTTTACCGTGCATGATGCTTTTGGCGTGGACGATATTGCCGCCGAACGCATAGCCGATGCTTTGATGCCCGAGGCAAACGCCCAGGATCGGAATTTTTCCGGCAAATTTTAAAATGGCTTCAACGGAGATGCCGGCTTCCTTGGGGGTGCAGGGGCCGGGGGAAATCACCAGTTTATCGGGCGCGAGCTTTTCTATGTCTGCTACGGTCACCTGATCGTTACGCACCACGGTCACATCGGCGCCTAACTCGCCGAAATATTGCACCAGGTTGTAGGTGAACGAATCATAGTTATCGACCATAACCACTTTTATCCCCCCCTTTGTAAAAGGGGGGCTAGGGGGGATTTTGACTGCGCTCATGATTGCTCTCCTTCCAAACCTGCTTCGGCCATACTCACGGCGCGGAAAATTGCGCGGCCTTTATTCATGGTCTCATCCCATTCGTTTCTGGGCACGGAATCGTAAACGATGCCGGCACCGGCTTGTATATGTAACATGTTGTTTTTGATCACGGCGGTCCTGATCGCGATCGCTGTATCGAGGTTGCCGGACCAGGCGATGTAGCCGACCGCGCCCGCATAAACGCCGCGCTTGACCGGTTCGAGTTCGTCGATAATCTCCATTGCGCGTATTTTGGGTGCGCCGCTGACGGTGCCGGCCGGGAAAGTCGCGGCCAGCACGTCAAAGGCGTTGTCGCCTTGCTGCAACTGTCCGGTCACGTTGGAGACGATGTGCATGACGTGCGAATAGCGTTCGACGATCATTTTATCGGTCAGCTGCACGGAGCCGATTTCCGCGACTCGGCCCACATCGTTGCGGCCCAAGTCGATTAGCATTAAATGCTCGGCCAGTTCCTTCGGATCGGCCAGCAGGTCTTGTTCCAACTCAAGGTCTTGTTCCGGCGTTGCGCCGCGCCGACGGGTACCGGCAATCGGGCGAACCGTGACCATGTTGTCTTCCAGCCTGACCAATATTTCCGGCGACGAGCCGACGATATGGAAATCGTCCAGGTTCAGGTAAAACATGTACGGCGAAGGATTCAGGCAACGCAAAGCCCGGTATAAGTTAAGCGGCGAGGCGGTGTAGGGGATGGACATGCGCTGCGACAATACCACCTGCATGATGTCGCCGTCGGTGATGTATTCTTTGGCTTTCAATACCGCGTCTTCAAAGCCCTGCTGGGTAAAGCCGGAGATGAAATCGGATTCCTCGACTTTTTTGTGACAGTGGTTCTTGGTCGGCTTGGCTTGCAGCTCGCGCAGCTTGACGGCCAAATCATCGACCCGCGCAACCGCACGGTTATAGGCGTCTGTTTCTTCGGGATTGGCGTGAGTCAGCAGCAGCATTTTGCCGGACAGGTTATCGAATACCAGCATTTCTTCCGATACCATCAGCAGAATGTCGGGATTGCCCAGCGGGTCCGGCTTTCCTGTGCTGCGCAGCTTCGGCTCGATATAGCCGATGGTTTCATAGCCGAAATAGCCGACCAGGCCGCCGTTAAACCGGGGCAGGGTGTCGATGTCGGGAACGTTGTATCGCTCCTTAAACTGCTCGATCCAGATCAGCGGATTGTCGTGCGTGACCGTTTCCAGCAGTTCGCCGTTTTGTTCCAGGCGGATTTGGTTGCCGGTGATTTTGACGACGGTTTTGCAGGGTAGCCCAATGATTGAATAGCGACCCCATTGCTCGCCGCCATGCACCGACTCGAACAAATAGGAATAAGCGCCGTCGGCCAGTTTCAGGTAGGCGCTCAAAGGCGTATCCAAATCGGCCAGCACTTCGCGGCAGATTGGGATGCGGTTGTAGCCCTGCCGGGCATAGTGATTGAATTGTTCTGGAGTCATTTTTTGTTATTCAGCTGTATAGAGTTTGGCAAGTGAGGCCGCTTTTAAAATAAGGAGCTATCATCAGGATGTGTATTGCGCTTTCTAAGCGAATCAAGGTCAACATTAAGATTTGCCTTACCTTTATAAAATTTTAGCTCTGTAACTTTATTTTTATTAATTAACTCTTGCAGCGCCAATACAATAACTTTAATTTTTGCTTTAATGTCAGTAAGTTGCATGGCTTTTTGTGTGGCTCTTCGGTTTGATAAAGCGTTGTTTTCATTTTTGCAGCTCTTTTGTTAGCCATTTTTTATAACATTAAAAAAACGAATGCGTAGGGTGGATTCGCCGTTAGGCAATCCACCTCGACTACTACGCATTGTTAGCCTTTAACCCGCTTTAGCCAATTCAGCGCGCATGTCGTCGATCACTTTCTTGTAATCAGGCTGGCTGAAAATCGCGGAACCTGCGACGAAAGTATCAGCACCGGCTTCTTTAATCGAACGGATGTTGTCGGTTTTAACGCCGCCGTCGATTTCCAAACGGATATTCAAACCGCTGTTGTCGATTCTTGTTCTGACTTCACGCAATTTATCCAGCGCTGAAGGGATGAAAGATTGGCCGCCAAAGCCGGGGTTAACCGACATCAACAAAATCATATCCAGTTTGTCCATCACATAATCCAGATAATGCAGCGGTGTGCCTGGGTTAAAT
>JBAQYH010000847.1:0-7597 GCA_049299935.1 Methylobacter sp.
AGCAAAAGAAAGTAACTCGCCTTCGAGGGCGAGACCTCGATTCAAATAACCATCGCGCGAGCGATACCTTATACATCATTCATTCGGCTAACTGCGTAACATCAGTTATACATTTATGCTAACAGTCCCGAACCCTAACGGCTTAAGCCAAGGCTCTCGAATATGTCCCGCCAAAGGGGAGGCCGAGCTGCTTAAGCTCAACCCGGCCATAACATTTCGTCGGAATCGTCAATGCGGCGCCGATGCCGCTGCCAAAATCCAAATCGACTAACGCCCAATCTTCCGGCGAACCATATTCCTCCGGCACAGACAAAAACCGTGCCGGACCAGCCGTTGAGCAGACAACCCGGCAAACATCCAGCCCAAGACCGATGCCAACCGCTTTTACAAAACTTTCCTTCCTCGTCCAGAGCCGGTAGAAAAACGCGTCTTTCATATTTCCCGGAAGCCCGTTCCAAAAACAGCGTTAGGCTTCGGCAAAACAGATGTTGGCGACCGAAGCACCGTCAACCCTACTGCTCGAGACTTCGATATCGATACCTATCCGACCATCCAAGCCGACTGCCGCCAGCATTTTGTTGCCGGAATGCGCCAAATTGAATTTAATTTCATGCTCCATGCCCTCGATAACAATAACCGGCTTACCAAACGCCTGTTCCGCATAAGCAATTTTTTCAGGGGGCATGCCCAGATACTCAGCCAGGATCAGCCTGAGCTTACCGTGACTTGCGACATAACGCCGGCCATGCGTTGCCTGCACAAAACGCAAGGCCTTGCCTTGTTCATTCTTGTCCAGTAACGACCAGTAATATCGATATTCCCGGTCTGTAACGGTTAACTCTTCAAGCCATAAATCGATAGCCATGAATCATCGTTTGGCATCGGGCCGCAAAACCGGCAAGCGATCCGACCACAATCCCGGCAATTCCTCCAAGGCCAGCGCTTGCCGTTCTTTCGAGAATCCCAACATGAACATAAGCTGCCCTACAGACTGTTCTCCGTCCGCAGCCTGCAAGATCGTGTACCACGCCTCCGACAACGCATGGCGCCGGCTGGAATCGTAATTCCAAACCAGCGAATAACTAAAACCGCGTTCGCTATCGCTGACATAACGATCTTCCCTTAACAACACGGCGGCTTTCGGCAAACTGACGATTAAGCCGGCCAAGTCCCCAGGCTGCCAGGCTTTTTTACGGACCAAATAATCGCCGACCACCAGATAATCCAGCCCGGACGTCAAATAGCACACCACCGCATCGTCTATGCTGTCGACAATCGGCTCCGCATGGTTATTAAACGAAGTATTCAGCAAAATAGGGATGCCGGTTTTACGGCCGAACGCGTCGATCAGCTCCCAATAGCGAGGGTTAGCCGCCCGGCTTACGGTTTGCAGCCGGGCGCTGCCGTCTACATGGGTGATGGCCGGCAATTGCTGCCGCCATTCCGGTTTGACATTCAGCACGAATGACATGAACGGGAAATCGGCATGCTCGCCCGGCACCTCAAAGAAATCCCGTACCCACTCCTCCTGAATCGACGGCGCAAACGGCCTATACCCTTCGCGCATTTTGATCATCGCATTGATCGTCTCCTTATGCGAGGCGACACGCGGGTCGGCCAGAATGCTGCGGTTACCCAACGCCCTGGGGCCGAATTCGGAACGGCCTTGCACCCAACCGATCACAGCGCCGTCTATCATCAGATCGGCGACTTGCTCCGAGCGGCTCGCCAATTTTTCAATCTGCAAAAATGCGTTCCAAGCCTCTAAAGCGCCGCCGACTTCATCGTCATGAATCGGCGTTCCCCAGTAAGCATGGGCAACGCGCGCGAAAGGCAACTCCGGCTGCATCCGGTGCGCAACATAAGCCGCCGCGCCGTAAGCGCAGCCGGAATCCCCGGCAAACGACGGCAGGAAAACATCCTCAAATAAACCGGAACAAAGAATCTTGCCGTTCATGCTGCTGTTCTGGCCGACGCCGCCGCTGATAACCAGGCGGGTGTGGCCGGTCAGTTGCCGGAAATGGCGCAGTATATGGAAAACGATAGTCTCTAACGCTTCCTGCAATGCCGCCGCAATATCCATGTGGACCTGGGTGAACGGATCGTCCCGGCCTCTCGGTTGCACTATGTCGTACATCTCCATAATACGGTCCTGATGGATGGTGTAATCGCCGTCCGGCAGCAATTCGTAAAAGCGGTTGAGTTGTTGCCGGTAAACCGCCGGATCGCCGTAAGGCGCCAAACCCATGACTTTATATTCGTCAAAATCCTTATAGCCGAGAAAAGCAATGACTTTTAAATAAAAATGCCCCAACGAGTCCGGGACCGATTTCGTCCCGAGCAAGTTAAAGTCTTTACCGTTTGCATCGACCACCATCGCCGAGACATCGTCGCCTTCGCCATCGATGGTAAGAACCAGGCTTCTATCGAACCCGGACAGATAGTAACTTGCGGCCGCATGCGCAACATGATGATGAACAAAGTGGAAGATTTGCGGGTTTAATCGATACCCGAATTCGCGTTCGAACAGGTATTGATACAAATGCCTGACATCGGGAAACCGATTTAATAACGGCGTAGTCAACCGGAATTTATTAAGTGTGTTATTCAGGAAATCTTCGCCGGCATAGAAGGCTATCGCATCGACATCGGCCAGCGACTTGTTCGCGCTTTCCAGGCAAAAACGCACCGATGACGCCCAGATTTTATTACTGTGTTTAATCCTGTTTAACCGTTCTTCCTCAATCCCTGCAATGACTTTCCCATGTTCTATCAGTACCGCCGAGGAATCATGCCCCAAGCCGGTATTAGCCAGGTCCAGCGCATCAAAAACCGGATCGATACCACCGGTTAGTCCCAAAATCAGCATATCCCAAGCCCTCGTTAATGTTTATGGTTTTTCATAACTATTCAACATAGAAAAATGGAACACGGATGACACAGATAGGACGGATTGACACGGATTTTTAGTCCAAACCCAGTTTGTTTGCGTTTTTAAATCAGTGTTTATCCGTTTAATCCGTGTCGCCTAGAGGCGCCTACTTTTGGCATCCGTGTTCTATTGAGCATACGCTGAACAGTTACGGTTTTTCTATCATTCGGTTCTTTTACCCGGCGACGCTGCAACTATCCCATTTCACCGGTTGTTAGCATCGGCCGGTTTCTTTTGCCCTGTTTCAGCTGCTTAGCCTTACGTTTTTGCAACCAGCGCAAAATGCCGGTGATGTATAAAAGCAGCGGCGAAAAACCGGCGACACACCACAGGATACGGCCGGGAAGGCCTAGGGCCTGGCCGTCGTGCAAAGGCCACAACAGGTTTAAAAATGTCTCGCCGGCGGTAAACTTTGCCGGGTCCTGAACAGCGAGCACCTTGCCGCTGTACTGGTCTATCCAGACTTTGCTGCGCGGGCGCTTACGGTTGGCTTCGCCCGCTTGCCTTTTGGCAACCATATAAACGCCTTCCTTGCTGTCCGGCGTGTCTATACCGCGCAATTCCGCACCGGGAAAAACCCGATCGGCAATCGCTGCCGCTTGTGCGATTGAAATAGGTCCGGCGAAATCCACTACCACTGATTTAAGCGCGGGATTCTTTAAGTGATCCGCTTTGACGGCGGAAAAAACGTTTACCAGCGGCTTGATATAATCGTTGTAGCTAAACGAAAAGCCGGTAAAGGCAATGACCAGCAACAGTGCCGAACCATAGAATCCGGTGGTTTTGTGCAAGTCGAAATAGAAGCGCTGTGCGCTCGAACGGGGCTTGATCGTCAACGCATTTTTAAATTTCCCGCCGTGCGGCCACCACAGATAAAGCCCCGACAAGCAGCAGACAAACAGGAAAACCCCAAAAAAACACACTACCTTAAAACCTGCTTTGCCAATCTCCGCGCCGAATTTTCCGGTCAAAAAATCGGCATGCAGCTCGTAAATCAGGCTGGTCAATGTCCGGCCCCAGAAGTGTTCCGAAACTATCTTGCCGCTATAGGGATCGACCACTATTTCCAGCGGCGCGAACAGCTCGGTGATGGTTTCCTCGGGCTTTGGATATTCCACCCAGACATAATCGCTTTGGTAACCCGGCAACACCATCGACCAGCCGCCGGTTCTTTGCGGATGCGCGGTTTTAACGGTTTGCATGATGTCGTCCAGACTGCGGGGTTGCGCTTGACTTGCGCCAGGCAAAGCCGGTAGACCTAATTCCCCGAGCTCGTAATAAAAGACATTACAGGAGCCGGTCAATCCCAAAATTACAAATACAAAGCCAACCGTCAGCGCAATCGTCAGATGCAGGTTTAGCCAGAACTGGCGGATGTGTTTTCGTGAAAATAAACGCTGAGGATTGCTTAGGTTGAATGCCCGCTGCGATTCTTTAAGCATATAAGTTTATATCAGAATGAGGGTGCGTTGGGTTAACGACTTTATCGTTAACCCAACGTGGTTTCGATTAAAATTCTACCCGGATGGAGCCAATAGCCGTCAGTGGGGCACCGATGTAAACGCCATTGCGCGGCGAGACATTGGCAAAAGAATCGGTCGATTCATAATATTGCTTATCGAGCAGATTGCGGAGATTGAACTGCGCCGTGACACGGGTTTTCTTGATATTCCATTTGTAAGCGGCAAAAGCATCCATCCGCACATAACCCGGCATCTGGAAGCTATTGGCGTTATCGCCTTCGCGTTGTCCCGCTGCAATACCGCCGAGACCAAAACTCAAGCCTTTTAGCGTGGCATAACCGTTTAGATCATATTTAAGCCACATACTTCCCGAATGCTCCGGAATGTTATTCGCTCGATTGCCTTGCGTGCCGCCGCTGAAATCTTTAATGATTCGCGCATCGGTAAAGGCATAACTGCCAACCAGACTCAACGCGTCCGTCACATGCCCGGTTATATCCAGCTCAATACCCTGGCTGCGCTGTTTATTGGCTATTTTGTCGAAGGGGTTTGTGGTACTCAGGTCGTTAACCAGAATATTGTCTTTGGTGAGATGGTAGTACGCCAAAGTTGCGATAAAGCGCTCATCGAATAATTGTGTTTTAACGCCTGCCTCAAACTGCTCGCCAATTTGCGGGGCAAACGTTTTTCCATCGGCTGCCGGAGCATTGTTGGCGCCAAACGAGGTCGTCCAGTTGCCGTAAACACCCAACTCTTTAATGGGCTGGTAAAGAATGCCTACCCGCGGACTAAAGCCTTCATCCTTACGAAAAGGTATTGGGGCGGCGGCTGAAGCATTGGCGGAATCCGCGCTAACAAGTCCCGTTTTAGCCCAGTCATAGCGGCCTCCACCCATAATATGCAATTTGTCCCATAAGGTGATGTGGTCTTGAAAATAGGCTCCGTACCATTCATCTTTAAATATGGTTAAGTTTTCTCCCGGAAAATTGGTCGTGTTCCAGGCATTTTGAAATAAAACAGGGCTAATACCGTTACCGTAATTTGGATTAAAAATATCCAATGCCAAATCAGGATTCGGGTTAAGAAAATCGCCAAAAATGGCATAGTCCGAACGGTGCTGAAAATAATCAAATCCCACCAGTGTTTGATGCTTTGTAGGCCCGATGTCGAAGTTTCCGGTTAAATCCAGATTGGTATGATAAGTTTCCTCATCGGTAGATTGAGCAAAAATATTCCGGTTTAAAGTATGTCCATCGGCTTGAAAAGCATTACCGAAAGCAGGCGCAGGATTGACAAATATTTGATCGGCATGTTCAAAGTTGGCCAAGAATCGGCTGTGTATGGCCCAGTCTTCGTTGAACCGATGATTGATTTCAGTACCGACATACACCTTGGATTGATTATCGAGCGGATCGTTAGGGTCGCTACCGTATGAGCGATTGATAGGAACGGACGCCGGCCGTTTGCCTATGACCGGAACACCCAGATCGGCTTGAAAATTCTGCTCCATGCCCTCAACACTGAGCGTCATATCCGTCGCGTCGGAGGGTTTCCAGGTCACGGCACCCGCAGCATTGACGCGGTCGTCTGAAATAAAATCCCTAAACGAGTTATTGTTCTGATAAGAGCCAGTGAAGCGGTACAGCACAGACTTATCATCGGCAACCGGGCCGGTAGCATCCCACTGGGTCCGATAAAAATCATACGAACCGACCTGCTGCTCCAATGAATAATAAGGCGTATCCAGCGGCTTCTTGGTGGTGACGTTGACCAGCCCCCCCGGCTCGGCGCGACCGTACAGGACGGAAGCCGGGCCTTTAAGGACTTCAATGCTTTCCAGATTGGAGGTATCAAATTCGCTTTGTAACCCCCCGAAACCTGCCAGCAGTCCGTTGCGATAAGTTGAGGTGGTCCGAAATCCGCGCAAAATAAACCCGGTTCCCATACCCAAAGTAGATTGCGTACGCACACCGCTGACATTTTCCAATGCATCTTTAATGCGCGAGGTTTTTTGGTCATCCATTACCGCCTTAGGCACCACCTGAATAGACACCGGCGTTTCCATAATCGGCGTATCGGTTTTGGTGGCCGAGCTGGCACGAGTGCGGTTGTAATCGGGATTATAAGGGTCGTTGTCGGCATAGCCGGTTTTACCTGTTACCGTCATTGCTTTCAACGTGGTAGTCCCCGCTTGCGGCTCCGCAGCAGCCACCTTCTCCAAAGTCACGCTATTGTCCCCCGTCGAGCGATAAGCCAAGCCGCTTCCTCGCAACAGTTCATTCAAGCCATCCTTAACGCCATAATTACCCTTAAGCGGCTTGGATTTTGCGCCGGCTACCATAGAGGCCGGATAGCTTAATTCCATGCCCGTTTTCTCCGCGAAACTATTCAACGCCGAAGCCAAATCACTGGAAGGCAGGTCAAATTGAATTTTTGTGGCTTTGTCTGCTTCCGATAACGCCGGTACGGCGTGACAAACCGCTAAAATAAAGACCCCTTTTATGAAACATGCCTTGATCTTTTTTCCCGGATTAGCCGCTATTTCACCGGAAGAAAAGCTCTTATTTTTATTATTAACCATTATGGAATTTTCCTTAGTCGTTTCGTGCCTGTGGTAAGTTCTTAAAAAACCGAACCTAATGACTTGCAGATATTGTTATCAGTACAACCTATACATTTACCAAAAGGAGACGAGCAAACTTAAAATCCACCCCACCTGCAAAAATCATTTTGTTTAAAATAATTTCTACTAGACACGGAATGCTGGTAAACAGGAGGTTTAAAGCTTTTTATTCACCATGAAGGACATAGAAATAAACCTTCACCCGATTAGCAAGATGCTTCAGCCAGAGACAAAATATTCGATATACCAACAGCCAGTTCCAAAAAATGCGTCTCTACGGTTGGTTAGCTGAAACAGCTTGTTAATCTGTCCTTCATAGTGCTTTATGACATCAGTTAATAACTGATGTTACGCAGATAGCCGACTGAATGATGTATAAAGAGTCGATCTCTCGACGGTTATTTGAATCGGGGTCTCGCCCCCGAAGGCGAGTTACTTTCTTTTGCTCCGCCAAAAGAAAGTAACCAAAGAAAAGGCGGCCCGGTTGCCGCTTATCTCCTGCGCTCCTCGCTTTTGCCGAGGGTCAGCAGAAGGGGCTCCTGCCCCTCTGCTGACGTGCGGCATCCCTGCCGCACCCCT
>JBAQYH010000848.1:0-4255 GCA_049299935.1 Methylobacter sp.
GACCCTCGATAAAAGCGAGGAGCGCAGGACGCAAGCGGCAACCGGGTCGCCTTTTCTTTGGTTACTTTCTTTTGGCGAAGCAAAAGAAAGTAACTCGCCTTCGGGTGCGACAACCCGATTCAATCAACTGTCGCACTAGCGACACCTTAATGTTAAAGCGCTCGAATTTCGAATAACTGCGTAACATCAGCTGCTTTATTAAAGGAGTGCAAGCTTTGCTTGCCCCCGGCAATGCACCGTATAACTGGCAGGCACCAAAAGCAGGCGCTTTAGGCGAAGCCCGCACTCCATTCTTAAGTTCGTTCTTAGCTTACCGTATTAGCCTCTTTACGCCTTTTTTACACCCCATTCATTACAATCTGTTGCAGTTTTTGAACGCCTGGAAACTTACCGGTTGTGTAAGCGCCGACAGGCTAACCGCTCAATTTATACAGCTATAGGGGAACATTGTGCATTGTAGTTTACGTCTACTTGGAATAGCGGCTTTACTGTTGCCGACTTTGGGAGTTGCCGCGGAAGAAACGGCAACACCGGCATTGCAGCAGCTTGACTTGACGCATCATTGGGTAGGGTATTTTTCACTGGCGGTGATGGTCGCGGCTTATGTGGCGGCGACGTTCGAAGAGGTTACCGAATTGCGTAAATCCAAGCCGATGCTGCTGGCGGCGACGCTGATTTGGCTTGCGATTGTTTTTGCCTATCAGCAGCAAGGCCTTGACCCACTCGCCGTAACGGCCTTTAAGGGTAACCTGCAAACTTACGTTGAATTGCTGCTGTTTATCATGGTGTCGATGACCTACTTGAATGCGATGGAAGATATGCTGATCTTCGATGCGTTGAAAGTCTGGCTGGTCGGCAAACACTTCAGTTACCGGCAAGTGTTCTGGATTACCGGATGGCTGGTATTTTCCATTTCCAGCGTCATCAACGGCCTCACGGCGGGGTTGCTGATGGGGGCCGTGGTGGTCGCCGTCGGCAAAGACAGCCCGCGGTTCGTGCCTTTGGCCTGCATCAATATCGTTGTCGCCACCAATGCCGGCGGTTCTTTCAGCCCGTTAGGCGGCATATCCACCCTGTTCGTCTGGCAGCACGGCATGCTGGCGTTTACCGAGTTTTTCAAGTTATTCCTTCCCTGCCTGGTGAACTTTTTGGTTCCGGCGGCGGCGATGCATTTTGCAATCCCCAAAGACAAACCGACTATCGAAGCAGGACAAGTGCTCCTGCCGCGCGGCGCCAAACGCATCATCTTCCTGTTCGGAGTAACCATCGGCCTGGCGGTTACGTTCGATACGGCCCTGCATTTGCCGGCGGCTGCCGGCATGATGGCCGGCTTATCCTTATTGCAGTTCTTTTATTACTATCTGCAAAAAAGCACCGATTCAGTCATACAAAAACCATCGGAATCCGACTTGTCTTCGAATAGCGACGAAATCAATTCCTCGATGATTGAAGCCAACAGGCTTGAAGTGATCAGGCTTGATATTTTCGAAAAAGTCGGACGTCTGGAGTGGGATACCTTGTTGTTTTTCTACGGAGCGATGATGGGAATCGGCGGCTTGGGCTACATCGGTTATCTGGATGCCGTTTCCCAAATGGTATACGGACAACTAAGCCCGACCCTGGCCAATATTTCAATTGGCTTGTCGTCGGCATTTGTCGATAATGGCACGCTGATGTTCGCCATCCTCACCATGCACCCCGATATTCCGCAAGGCCAATGGCTGCTGTTAACCTTGACCTTGGGCGTCGGCGGCAGCCTGCTGGCGATAGGTTCGGCACCGGGCATAGGCTTGCTGGGCCAAGCCAAAGGCCAATACACCTTCAGCAGCCATCTGAAGTGGTTTCCGGTGATTCTGCTCAGCTACTTTGCCAGTATCGGCGTGCATTTTCTGGTAAACGCCCAATCTTTTTGAAAGCACCGGAACACGAACGGCTTCGGAGGAAAATCTTGCGCAACAACGCTCGGCACAATCAACCGGAAAATGAACAGGATCGGCAATTGCCTGCAATGGAGCCAAGCCTTGGCCGCCGTTCGGATCGGCTGCGGGGCTACCTGTGGGGTATAGCCGCGCCCTTTATTTGCACATTGGCCGACTGGCCGTTACGGCATGTGCTGGGAACGGCCAGCATCCTGATGACCTATCTGCTGGGTATATTTCTGGTCGCGAGCCGTTACGGCCGCGGTGCGTCGATAACGGCTTCGTTGTTGAGCATACCGGTATTCGCCTTTTTTTTCGGCCCCCCGACTTTTTCGTTCGTGATCTCCGATCTTGAGAACATCGTCGGCTTGGCGGTGATGATAGTCGTCGCCACTGTCACCAGTAATCTGCTGGAAAAAGCGCGCTTGCAGGCTGAAATTGCCCGGCAACGCGAAAATCGCGCTAATGCACTGTACCGGTTAAGCCAGGCTTTGTCCGACGCCCAGAACAGCCAAGCCGTCGCCGGCATTGCGGTGCAGCATATTCACGATGATTTTGCCGCGAACGCTGTATTGCTGTTTCCCGATGCGAATCATCAACTGCATTATCCTGACGCGAAACCGCTCCGGCACTCCCTGCGCGGGATTAATCTGGCTGCCGCGCAACGAGCCTTTGAGCAGCGTACCGTTGAACGCCATTCCGATCCGAATACGCCGATTTATTTCCCGCTTGAATATTCGCAAACCATGCTCGGCGTACTCGCCATACAGTTCGTAACCCTGTCTGCATTGTCCAATCCGGAATTAACGACTTTCCTCGATACTTTCCGGAACTTGATTGCGCAAACCCTGGAGCGCTTGCGTTTAACCGAGCAGGCTAACATCGCCAGCCTTAAAGCCGAGACGGAATCGCTACGCAATGAGTTGCTGAGCGCCATATCGCATGACTTGCGCACTCCATTGACCCGTATCATCGGTGCAAGCACCGCCCTGGTCGAGAACAGCGCCGGTTTTTCCGAGGAAGAAAAGCTCGATTTCAACAAAGTCATTCTCGAAGAGGCCCAGCGGACCTCGGAGCTGACCAGTAAAATCCTGGATATGGCCAGATTGAGTAGCGGAGAAATTATTCTTCATCCTGAATGGAACACGATTGAAGAAATTGTCGGCAGCGCCTTGAACCGCTTGGAAAAAAATCTGGGCACTCGCCCGGTCAGGACGCTGTTGCCGGACAATCTGCCGCTGCTCTGGATAGACGCGGTGCTGGTCGAACAGGTGTTGGCCAATCTGATCGAAAACGCGATCAAATACACGCCGGCAGGTAGCCCTATCGACATCAGCGCGGAACTGTTGCCGACCGCTTTAAAAATCACCGTATCCGATTACGGCCTGGGTATCGCCAAAGGCATGGAAGAAAAAATATTCGATAAATTCTACCGCGTTGAATCCGAGACCCAGCAAAACGGCGTGGGAGTCGGATTGACCTTATGCCGGACGATCATCGAAACGCATGGCGGAACGATTCATGCCGTTAATTGTCCTGAAAAAGGCGCATCGTTTATCATCCATCTGCCGCTCCATGAGCCGCCCCAGATCGATTGGCATGAGGGGATGGGGACATCATGAACAAAGCCGATCCATTGATATTAATCATTGAAGACGACCCGCAAACCCGGCGCTTCCTTAAAACCACGCTCTGCAACCGGGGCTGGCGCATCATCGAGGCCGAAAACGGCAAGACCGGGCTTGCGATGATCAAAAGCGAAAGCCCCGATCTGGTGATACTCGATTTAGGCTTGCCGGACATAGACGGGATTTCAGTCACCCAGCGTTTGCGGCAGCTCTCCGACTTGCCGGTGCTGATCTTGTCGGCCCGCAGCCAGGAGCAAAACAAGATCATGGCGCTGAATGCCGGCGCCGACGATTACATGACCAAACCGTTCGGCAGCGGCGAGCTGCATGCGCGCCTGCAAGCCTTGCTGCGACGCGTCAACCGCAGCATCAGCAGCAGCGAAACCTTTGAAACCGGCCAATTAAAGGTCGATCTGGTACGGCGCAAGGTCTTCAACGCCGGCAATGAAGTGCATATAACGCCGATCGAATACCGGCTGTTGAGCATACTGATTCGCCATGCAGGCCTGGTGGTAACCCAGCGCCAACTGCTCCAGGAAGTCTGGGGCATCGAGCATATTCACGACCCGCATTATCTGCGGATTTACATGGGGCAATTGCGGCACAAGCTGGAAGTCAATCCGGCGCGCCCCCGTTATCTGCTGACCGAAGTCGGCGTGGGGTATCGATTGGTCGATGATGTGACAACCGAATCAGAGTAGCAAGTAG
>JBAQYH010000849.1:0-2744 GCA_049299935.1 Methylobacter sp.
AAAACTGTAAAAATCTCGCTATACCTTTTAGACCTTCCAGGTTTTTAAAACCTGGAAGGTCTGCCTATCGGAATGCTTCTCGTCTAACGCAAGGCAAGGGGCTGTCGGAATGACAATATCTCGCTCCTACGGGGTGTCGATGTGCTTAATTTAATGATGGCGAGTCAGAATGCGTAATTCCGCGATGTTTTTTTATAAAAAACACTTAATCCTCCTGTTCGCACTATTACAAACATTTACAGTGGCAGCCGAGACTCCCGATGTTTTGCAGATAGCCCTACTGAACCGTGCCAGCGGCGTTGCACAGTTTGCCCGGCTTACGGCAGACGGCCAAGTCGAGCGCCTGCCGTTGGAGAGTAGCTTGCAAACGCCGCTGGGCAGCATCTGGAAACTGTTTGTGTATGCGTATGCCGTTGACCGCAAGTTACCCGATCCCGGCTACACCTGTCAGGGCAATGATAAGGAAGAAGTCTACTGTTGCAGCCAAAAGGGCGAACGCATTGATCGGGATACCGCGCTGGTGCGTTCTTGCGGCCTGTATTTTTCGCCTGCCCGTCTCGGCATAGATGCGAAAGCCTGGCGAAAATATTGGCAATCAAAAATAATACCCGCCAGCCTGCTTGAGCTATCGGCAATGTCGCCTGCAACAACGGTGGATGTGCAGGCGCTGTTGCAGGCATTGAAAGACCTGCCTGCACAGCAACAGGCCAGAGCTGTATTGCTGGACGTATTGCTCAGTCCGCATCACCCGGATTTGATGGCCGATCTCGGCGGCCGTTTGCGGGTAAAGACCTGGAGCTGGTATCGCAACCAGGATTCCAAACAGCGCATCGGCGGATTTGCCGGCTGGTTGAACGACGGTTCGCCGCTGTGGGCATCCGGACAGGGCAGCAGTGCCGACATCCTGTCCAAGTACAGCCATGCCCTGGATAGCTTCCTCCCGATCGCTGCTGCGCCGCTGGGGCCGGACAACTGCGTGGATGTCAATCTGTTCGCCCGCTATCCGGTAACTGCCGTGTACGGCTCGCATAAGCAGGTCACGGATTCGGGAGTTCTGCGGGGGGCTTACAATCTGCAATTTGCCAACGGCAATACCATCGGCATAGAAAGCGCGGGCGATATAATATTGTCGCGTCACCAGGAAAAACTGCTGTTGCGGGCGAGAATGTCGCGCGAAGAATACGTGGCCCGCGTGCTGGATCGCGAAGCGTCGGCAACACCGTTGCAGGCAGCCAGGGCCTTGGCGATTACGGCCCGTTCCTACCTGTTGCAGAATGCGGCGCATGACGGCGAATGCCTGCTGGTCGACGACAGCAGCGCCGACCAACGGGTCGCGCCGCGTCCCGCATCCGAGGCGGCCCGTGCGGTGGCGGCCTGGACTGCCGATGTTGTGATGACAGGAGGTGCGGTCAATTATCATCTGGACACACCCGGCCCCAACCGGCTGGTATGGCGCGATGCCGTTGCGCTGGCGAACAGCGGCATGCGTTTCGACGCGATCCTGCGGCAGGCATTTCCGCGCAATAGCTTGGCGAGTTGGCAAAAACCGGCTTCGGCTTGCGAACCGCTGGCTGATGCGGAAGAATGGCTGAAGCGCCGGTTGCCGCGCTGGCGAGAGCTGCTTGACAGCGAGCCCGGTTATGCCGAAACCGCACTTTTTTCAGTGTGCCGCTTGCAAGCCGGCAATCCTCATGTCGACAAGAACAGTCGGCGTATTTTTGTCCGTAGCGTCCTCAGCCAGCAGGATCGCCTCGACATCACCCATGAGTATCTGCATCTGGCATTTGAAGCTTATCCCAGCGGCCAGGATGAAAACTATATTGAGCATCTTGCCCGCCGCCTGTTACTGGAGTTGTGATCATGAAACACCGAACCGTTTATCTTGCGCTATGCACCGCTTTAGTTATGCCGAACGCCGCTGCCGAATCTACGGTCAGCATTGATGTGCCCAAAGGCGGATGGCATAGCGCCGGCGACAAAAAAACGTCCTTTACTCAGCAGGTCACTTATCCGGCGGCGTCTGTAAATACGCCCGCAAATCAAGCGGAGACGGCGCTTATTCGCGGACGCATCGCGGCTCAGGCAAAACCCGCCGGCGGCAAACCTGCAACGCTGGTCGTCAACGGCGTGGCAATGCCGCTACGGGTTGAGCAGGACGGCAGTTTTGAACGCCCTTACAGCTTCTCGCCCGGCAGCAACAGCGTCGAAGTTCGCGATCCCGACAGTCCCGAGGTAAGCCGGGTGCAATTTTTGCATGACGGCAAGGAACAGGCGGCAGCCGGGTTGCGGGTGGTGCTGTCCTGGGACAGCGACAACACGGATCTCGATTTACATGTGATAACGCCGGATGGCGGTCATGGCTGGTACGGCGACAGGGTGCTGAACAATGGCGGCGCTCTGGATGTGGACGTTACCACGGGTTACGGCCCGGAAATCTTTGCGATGCCTGCCCCGTTAAAAGGCCGCTACCTGGTTTATATCAATTACTACGGCGGCGGCTATAGCGACGATGATCCGGCGCAAGTGATAACCACGGCGCATGTGACCGTCATTACCCAAGAAGGCACCGTCAATGAGAAACAGGAGAGCATTATGGTTCCGCTAAGAGAACCGGGCGAGCTTACCCTCATTAGGAGTTTCAGTTATCCTTGATCTTGGAAAAACCATTTCGTCCACGAAAAACACGAAAAGCACGAAAATATTCGAAGAGATATAAAACAGGGCTTTCATTTTTAGCTGTAGGG
>JBAQYH010000850.1:0-5660 GCA_049299935.1 Methylobacter sp.
GTCATTGAAGACATTATTACGCAAATCGGCATAGAGACTTATTATTTAAGCCCCTTGGATGATATTGCGGCAGGGAAGCAAATCATCAACGGCCGCGGCCTGACCTGCGGCGTTATCAATGACATTAAACTGATCGATTGGTCGGAACAGGAAATCAGGCAGGAAGTGAAACGCATGTTGGCGGCGGGCATGGCCGGGAATAAATTTCTGTTCGGCACGATTCTAATGCCGTACAAAATCCCTGAGCGTAATATCAGGGCGATGTTGGATGCTGTTTATGAATATGGGCAATTTTAATGATTCAGCCATAGATTGTCACAGATGCACACTGATAAACTGAAATATAAAGAGCTTACTCATCTTATTCTTAAGGGTTTCTATGATGTTTACAATGAGTTAGGTGGTGGTTTCCTGGAATCAGTCTACGAAAATGCAATGGCTTTAGTTCTACAACAACAAGGATTGCAGGTGGAGACACAGAAAGATATTGCAGTCTACTTTCGTGGAACTCTCATCGGTAGTTTTAGAGCAGATATGATTATTGAGGAAAAAATTCTGTTAGAGCTTAAAGCTGTCCGATGCCTTAAACCAGTGCATGAAGCACAACTACTCAACTATTTAAAAGCGACCCGTATTGAGCTAGGGTTGCTGATGAACTTTGGAGATGAACCAACGTTTAAACGGCTTGTTTATAATAAAGCAGTTGAGCCACGGATGAACACGGATTTACACAGATGAACAATTGGTTACATCCATACCTCGCAATACCATTTTGGAAGGTTAGCATTCTCGCGCAACATTATGTTTATCCGTGTTTATCCGTGTAAATCTGTGGCAGAATATTAATTATTAAGTCCATGTCACCACAAACACTAAGCCTGATCGGCTGCGGCATTTTGCAAAAAGAAGTCGGCTATTTAATTGCAAAAAACAACTGGCCGTTGACCACGGATTTTTTGCCCGCCTCGTTGCACATTGACTTCAAGCGCTTGGCCTGCGCTTTACAGGCGGGTTTAGCCAGGCATGCGGATGAACAAACCATTGTCTTTTACGGGGCCTGCCATCCGGGCATGGATAAGATGCTGGATGAAGGCCGTACTCTGCGAACATCGGGGCAAAATTGTGTTGAAATGCTGCTCGGTGCGGACGAATTTAATCGCGAACTGACTCAAGGCGCGTTCTTTTTATTGGAGGACTGGGCGCACAATTGGGATGCCGTTATTGCCAAGACGTTCGGCTCGAATATCGCCGTTATTCGCGACATTTTTCATGACCAGCACCGTTACCTGTTATGCCTGCGCACACCGCAATCCGGTGATTTCAGCCGGGAAGCCGCGCACATCGGCGCCATGTTGGATTTACCGGTGCAATGGCGCGATGTGGCCTTGGATCATCTCGAAAACGTTGTACACACCGCCATCAGGCACAAATTGGATAGCTTGCATGCCCAATGAACTCATGACCATCCCCGTTGCCGAGTGGAACAAACTCAAACAACGCGCCACCAAACTCGCCTTGGACAAATCCAATCAACAGCTGGTCATGCAGTTGATGAGCAAAATGGGCGAAGCCTCAGGGTTGGAAAATGTCATAGACGCTATGTTGCGTTCGATTGTCGATGTGATCGGCGGGGCCAACCTGATCCTGTATTACAAAATCGATGCCGATATTTTTTATGCCGATGTTTATGGCGTGAAAAAACGCCTGCAACAGCTGGATGACCGGCGTGTTGCCGATGCCTTCGCCACAGGCAAGGCCAGCGAATATGAGCATGATTTTAGCGATACCCAGATGCTGACGCCTGCGTTCACCCATGCGTACACCTGGATTTATCCGCTCAAAGTCGGGCCGGCGGTAATCGGCGTGTTCAAAATGGAAAGCCTGCATATCGCCATGCGCGATTTGTATAATCAATTGCCGCTGTTTTTTAACTACGCCGCGCTGGTATTAAAAAATGAAATTCTCGGATATACCCGTTTGCAAGCCGCTAATAATTTATTGCAGCAAGAAATTGTTATTCGTAAGCAAACAGAACGGGAATTATTGACGGCAAAAAATGAAGCCGAAGCGGCGAATCGGGCCAAAAGTATCTTCTTGGCTAACATGAGCCATGAATTACGCACGCCGATGAATGCGGTTTTGGGATTTTCTCAGTTAATGCAAAAGGACAGCGGCCTGAGTCCTGAGCAACGTGAAACGTTGAACATCATCAACAACAGCGGTAAGCACTTGCTGGAACTGATTAACGATGTGTTGGATATGGCGAAAATTGAAGCCGGGCGCGTGGTTATTGAAAACGGTAATTTCGATTTAGGCGCGCTCATTCGCGACACCGTCGACATGATGCACGAACGGGCCGAAACCAAAGGCTTGGAATTGTTATTGGATCAATCGTCCGATTTTCCGCGTTTTGTCAGTAGCGACGAGGCGAAATTACGGCAAATTTTGCTGAACCTGGTCGGCAATGCGATTAAATACACGCAAAAAGGCCACGTTGTCGTGCGCTTAACCGCTGAAGATCTACCTGATGTTCAGCAATGCCTGCTCATCTTTGAGATTAAAGATACCGGTATCGGCATTGCCGAACAGGATTTGCCGTATATTTTCGACACGTTTGTGCAGGTCGGCAGGGAATCCGATCAGCAGGGCAGCGGTTTAGGGCTGCGGATTACCAAGCAATATGCGGGATTAATGGGCGGACAAGTTACCGTGACCAGCGAATTGAACAAGGGCTCATCTTTTATTTTAAGGTTACCCGTTACCAAGGTCGGTCAATCGGAGATTATCAACAAATTAGTTCTCGACGGTAAGCAAGTGCTGGGATTGGCGGCAGGACAACCCGTTTATCGCGTTCTGATTGTTGAAGATCAATTGGAAAATCGGCTCTTGCTGAAAAGGTTGATGGAATTCGCCGGTTTTCAAGTGTATGAGGCGGTAAATGGTCAACAAGGCGTAGAGCAATTTACGCTCCGGCAGCCGCATTTCATTTGGATGGACAGACGCATGCCCATTATGGACGGCATCGCTGCCACCCAAAAAATTCGCGCTTTGCCGGGTGGCGGCAAAGTGAAAATTGTTGCGGTCACCGCATCGGTTTTTACCGAGCAGCGGCAAGAGTTTTTAAATGCAGGCGTCGATGATATTGTCGGCAAACCCTATCGGGATGCCGAGATTTTCGCTTGCATGACAAAGCATCTAGGTGTGCGCTTTATTTACGATGAGCCGGTTAATGAGAAAAACGCTGACGGGCAATTGCTTAATACTCAGCGTTTAAAGCAGCTGCCCGAAGCGCTGTTGTCTGAGTTGCAGCAAGCGGTAATGAGTTTGGATATAGAGCAAAGCCTGATGGTGGCCGAGCAGATTAGAGCAATTGATGCGCCGTTAGCCGATGTGGTGGCAGACCGCGTCAATCAATTCGACTTTGAGGCGATTACTAAGTTGCTAAGCTTTTGTTAGACAAGCTATCGTTGTATGGATTATTAAAGAATTGAGTAACTATTCAGCGCGAAGCACAACATCCCTCTCCTGTTGGAGAGGGTAGGGTGAGGAGAATCAAAATAAAGCTTTTTTTCATTTAAATTCTCCTCACCCCGGCCCTCTCCAGCAGGAGAGGGAGTAAGTCTTCAGAGATTTGCCAGTTTTTCAATTCACTGAATAGTTACAGAATTGATAGCATTGAAAATAATCAACGAAGGAGTTTGTTATGCCATCCCGTTACGCCATAGGTGACCATTTTGAACAGTTTATCCGTCAGCAGGTCGAAAGCGGGCGCTATGCCAATGCAAGCGAGGTTGTGCGTGACGCATTGCGCGGGCTTGAAGGGCGGGAGCGACTGCGAGAAATCGAGATTGAGGAGTACCGGGCGAAAATAAGTGATGGGATAAAAAGCCATGACTTGCTCGCCGAGGATGTTTTTACACGTCTTGAGGCTAAGTATCAAGCCATGCTCGACCCGCAAGCCTGATACTTGATGAAATGTCCGCTTTCCGGCTTTTGTCGAGCGACTATTTCACGATTTGAAAGGCTTTAACGCCTGGGATAATTTGCGTGTGCAATCCACCAAAACAGGGATGTTTCAAGCGGATAGGGTACGTTGTGCGAACCTTTAGAAATTCTCATAAAATCAATGTAAAAGGTACGCACAGCTGAATTGCAATAATGAAAATTTGAGTGTTCAGAGTATATACATACCAATGCCGTGAGGCACACCGATCTCACCTATGAACCCGATATGAAAGCAAACCCGCTGACCCTAAACCTATCCGCCGAGCATTTATTGCAGCACATGCCGGTGTCGACGTTCGTGCTGAATGCCAAGCATCAGGTGGTGATCTGGAACAAGGCCTGCGAGCAATTGACCGGCCTGAAAGCCGGGGAGATGATCGGCACCGATCAGCACTGGCGCGGCTTTTACACCGAAAAACGCCCGTGTCTGGCGGATTTGCTGCTCGACAGCACCTTGGGCGAAGTCTCCAGTCTTTATGAGCATGCCAGCGACTTCACTTCGCTCAGCGACATTTGCCATACCGAAAACTGGTGCCTGATGCCGGACGGCCGCAGGCTTTATCTGGTCATCGATGCCGGTACCATCAGCAACGAGCACGGCGAAGTGGTCGCAATCGTCGAAACCCAGCGCGACCGCACCGAACAACGGCTGACGATGCAGGCGCTGACCGAAAGCGAACAGCGGATTTCCTCTATCCTCGGTTCGGCGATGGACGCCATCGTTACCGTCGACCAGCAACACCGCATCACGCTGTTCAATGCGGCGGCGGCCAGAATCTTTCGTTGTGCCGCCGATTTCGCGATCGGCCAGCCGGTCGAGCTGTTTATCGCGCCGCATTGCAGCAAATTGTTCAAGCAATTCATCGATTTCGACAACCCCGCCGCCAAAACCCAGGCCTGGGCGCCGGAAGGCCTCAGCGCCCGGCGCGCCGACGGCGAGGAATTCCCGATCGAAGCCACCTTTTCGCCGCTGGAAGCCCACGATCAAAAACTCTACACCATCATCCTGCGCGATGTGAATGACCGCCGCCTTGCCGAACAGAAACTGGACCGGCTGCAACAGGAAAAAGGCTATCTGCAGGAAGTGCTCAACGACGATCACAATCCCGGCGATTTTGTCAGCGGCTCCAAACTGATGCGGACCGTCATGGAACAAGTGCGGATGGTGGCCCGTACCGATACGCCGGTATTGCTGCTCGGCGAAACCGGCACCGGCAAGGAATTGCTGGCCCGCGCCATCCACGAGTTCAGCGACCGCAGCGCTGCGATCCTGGTCAAAGTCAATTGCGCGGCGCTGCCCGCCGAGTTGATCGAGAGCGAATTGTTCGGCCATGAAAAAGGCGCGTTCACCGGCGCGACCCAGCAGCGAAAAGGCCGCTTCGAGCTGGCCGACGGCGGCAGCCTGTTTCTGGACGAGCTCGGCGAACTGTCCCTATCGGCGCAGGCCAAGCTGCTCCGGGTGTTGCAGGAACAGGAATTCGAACGGGTAGGGGGCAGCGAAACCGTCCGGGTCGATGTGCGGGTGATTGCGGCCACCAACCGCAATCTGGCCGAAGAGGTCGGTTTGGGGCGGTTTCGTTCCGACCTGTATTACCGGTTGAACGTGTTTCCTGTCGAGGTGCCGGCGTTGCGGCAGCGGGTGGCCGATATTCCGT
>JBAQYH010000851.1:0-1824 GCA_049299935.1 Methylobacter sp.
GGAGTCTTTTGCGATATAGTCCACGATTGATTGCAGATCTTCAATTGCTTCCGGCGACCAGCAAGGACTTTACTTCGGTAATTGCTGTATTCATTTTTTTGCTCTTCAGTCATCAGGAAACGCTCAATAACTTCGCGACCTTCGTGGTGTAGAAGCATCGGTTAGCCGAAAAGGATACACGAAATGTTTTAGAATTACATCCTCGCCGTACCGAGCCAATCAATTCACATCACACCGCGAAACAACCGATGAAAACGCACGAATCGCCGTTCTGATTGGCATTATGATTTTAGCGGTTGAGCATTTCAAACCTCGGCCTGCTTGAGAAGCAATTAAGTTCAACCTCCTTGATTTCGAGTAGCCATTTAGCATCTGTCCAATAGAACACGGATTTAATAGCGTAAACAAATTTGGCAGGGAATAAAAATCCGTGTAAATCAGCGTCATCCGCGCTCCATTTCTCCATGACGATTTCGATTGCTTAGCCCAATTGATTTGACTTACACTCAAATTATATTCAACCGACGGGCGAGCTAATGACTGCGATAACCATTGACACTTATGCCTTGATAACAAAACTGAAGGAATCCAGCATTCCCGAACAACAAGCAGCCGCTCAAGTCGAAGCCATTACTAAAATAATTGACATCGCCATTGAGCAAACCAAGCATGAATACCGCTTGGATGATGGCGTTACCAACAAAGATTTGGACGCCCGCATAAAAGAAACCGAACTGAAAATAGAGTTGGCCAAGTCGGAATTGCGATCCGATATTGCCGAAATTAAAGCCGCTTTAGTCCGTTGGGTGGTCGGCGTTGGCTTGTTGCAGATAACAATTATTACCGGATTGATGTTGAAGTTAGCGGGGACTTTTTAACGGAAGAGTCTTGCGGGTAGGCAAAAAAGCCTACCCAATCGACAAATCTCTATGGTTTAAACGCCCAATATTTCTGCGACTTGCGGTTCTTTTCCAACAAATTTCGTTGACCTGGGGGATTACCATTACTCAATAAATAATAAAGGTCGGAAATAACCGAGCGATTATCGGCGTAATACGAATGCCCGAGGAAACTGGTATCCACCAACGAAGCATCGACGGTATCCAGACCGGGGGCTATCACTAAACGGTTAATCTCGGATTCGCCCGCGCGTGAGTAAGCATGAACCAATTTGGAGGCTTGGAGCGCCTTATCCTTGGACGAAGCATAAAGGGTAATCCGGCCTGCAAGGGGCTGGATTTTGGGGAATATGTCCCGCTGGAACACTTCGGCATCAATGTCAGGGGCCGCCAACACAACTTCTTTGAATAATCGGTGATTAGGGCGTTCGTTTGCCATCTCGCGCAAAGCCGCGCTTAATGCGCGAGTGCCCATGCTGTGGGCGATAAGATAAATCTTTTTTGCTCCGGTGCGGGATGATACGCCGGTCAGGAATGTTTTCAAATGCGGAACCGCCCATTCCTGATTGGCCTCGTCTACGGTATAGGCCGCTGTCTTGTCCTGTGAAGGCCAGCTAAAGAAAATCGGCGCACCATCAAAACCCAGATCATAGGCCATTTGCGCGGTGCGGCGGGCGGCATCCTCAAAACTTACGTTATAGCCATGGACGAATACAAAAGCCTGTTTCTCCTTGGAGTTTTTGATCTGTGAGCGCAAACTGGAAAAGAAATCCTGCTCAGGTTGCGGGTTGACTTCCAACTATGATACTCCCCATAATTTAGACCACCAGTTAAGATAGAAGGCCTTAACAACTGGCAATATAAAATATGGCAAATGTACGTAAAAATCATACAACTGAATTTAAAAGCAAAGTGGCGCTGGAAG
>JBAQYH010000852.1:0-2568 GCA_049299935.1 Methylobacter sp.
GTTCAGGGTATCCCACATGGGCGAAATGACCACAGACTATGTCGACGTGCTTATCGACGCATTGGATCATTATTACGGAGTAACACGATGAAAGTCCTTATCATGGCTGCCGGCGTAGGCAGCAGAATCAGCCGTCATTTGCAAAACCAGCCTAAATGCTGCGTGGATATACAAGGTAAGCCGCTAATCAAAAATACCTTTGAACTACTTAATCGCAAAGGCTTAACCAATATCGCGCTGGTCACCGGCTATCAGGAAAAATACATTCATCAGGCCTTGGAAGGTTTTCAATATTCCCGTTACTTTAACCCGTTTTACCGCGTTGCCAATTCCATCTCCTCAGTATGGTTCGCACGGGATTTTTTGGTCGGCGACGATGTGTTAATCATGAATGGCGACGTCTTCATGGAAGACTCGATTCTGGATATTATTCTGCATGAACCCCATTCACCGGTATTATTAAGCGATAGCAGCCGTATCGCGGATGCCGATTACCGTTTCCAATGGCAGGGGAACTTGCTGAAAAAATACGGCAAACAACTCACTAACGAAGAAACCACCGGAGAGTATGTCGGCATTGGCAAATTAAATCAGCAAGATTTAATGATCTTCAGACAACAGGTCATTGATGCGGTCACAGCGGAAGATTATCAGTGCTGGTGGGAAGATATTATTTACCGCACCGTAGAAACGGGCCAAGAAGTATATGTGAATGACGTAGCCGGACGCTTTTGGGCGGAAGTGGATTACATTGAAGATTACGAACGCATTAAGGCCTTCGTCAGCAAAATGTAGTGTACAAGGACATGCGCTTAACTAAACAAACAGTCCTGCAAAACGGGGTGTTACTGGTCAAAGAAAATACCGGCGATCCGTGTGACCGGGTGTTCATCTACCAACAGTTCCGTTTTTTTTTCACCTGCAATGGCAACCAATACTCACCCGCCGATCTAACCGACAGCGATGCTGACGGCATTCCGGACTACATTATTCACATTCTCCATCAATTGCTAGTCGCGTACACCATTCTGGTAGAGGCGCTTGGATTCCGGGATTTATTAACAGATGGCATTTTTCACACCCAAGGCGCCCGCTATATTGATGTCTATCTGAACGATATTGCCGTTGAAAGAGGCTTGGCCTCGGCAACCGTATACGATTCGGCACCCAACATCCTGATCAATACCGCTTTTAACGGCAAATCGCTAAAATTAGTCCTGCATCGCGGCTTACATGCCGGTACCGTCACCCCCGCACATGAATTGCTGCACTTATTCCAGTTCTCCTATGTACCGTTCAACAATATGTGGTTTATGGAAGGCTTGGCAAGATGGGGGCAGCGTCTGATGCAAACCGGTAACGCAAAAATGGAACCACTGCCGGCCACGCCTGTGGCGCTGGAGACGCTGTTTAAAAAATGGCACGACGCAGAATTTTTCTGGAACCGGTTGGCAGCCTTATGCAGCATCCAGGGATATTTTACCCTGCCCGCCAGCCTGGCGAATTGCGAAATACCCGTTAATACGAAATGGACCGATGGGGCGTTCATGCGCGTATTCTTGCAACAATGCGAAAGCAGCGTTGCGCAGATGCTTATAGAACAAGATTCCAGGGACCTGCCCAGCCACGGCAACTGGAGCCGCGAAGAAAAACGTTCCGCTAATAATAACCGCTTTATTTTAAAAGCCATTTTAGAAGCCGTTAGCATTATTGCTCCGCCCCCGCACCCTGAACTCAACGCATTTGTCACCTTAATTACACCTATGGTCAACGGCAATATCGATTGTTTTGCAGATCCCGCCATTCAGAACTTTATGCGGGTGCTGAAAAAATTCGGCTTAGGCAAAGTACGCAGCAGTCCTGAATCGATTTTATACAGCGATTATTTTGATGTCAGTAGCTGCACCTTATCGATACAAACACTCGACTTTACAGGGCAAGCACTCTCGGATGCCGATTTGGCGGCCTTTAGCGTAGTGCGCAATATTATCGGCAACTTAAAACTCAGCGGTAACAGCGCACTAACTTCGCTAACAGGCCTGGATAATTTGGAATCGATTGAGGGCGATTTGACGATCAACCAAACCGGCATTAACCATATTAACGGCATAAATATGCTGGAACGAGTGAAAGGTAAAATTGACATCAGCCATAACCCTAAGTTGAACGCGATCAATGGGTTTACCAGCCTGGACACGGTAGATGCGCTTATTACCATCGCGCACAATACTGTATTAAGAACCATTAATGGTTTTAACAGCTTACGGCAAATCAACAAAGGTGCGTTAACGATTGAACAGTGCAGGCAATTAACGGTTATTAATGGTTTTTGCAATTTAACCCAGGTTAAAAACATAGATTTAAATCGTTTAAATATTACGCAAGCCGATTTTTTAACTAATCTTTTTAAACAGCAGCCGAATTTTAAAGGGTTTATTAAAATTACTTCCTGCCAGCTTGAAAATTTAAATTGTTTTAGCCCTTTAAAAAGCGTGGACTCTTCCTTTTATTTACATGGAAACAAGTTAAACAGTTTAAAAGGATTAGAGAGTTTACAAACTGTAGGCG
>JBAQYH010000853.1:0-4528 GCA_049299935.1 Methylobacter sp.
CTCCAATATTGGAAAATGGATCGCAGACCGGCAAATACCAAGCTCATCTTGTGCTACCCGGCGATACAACGCTACCGCCATTGGTACATGTAGTCAATAGCACCAGCAACCCGGTGCTGGCAACGGCTGCGGCCTTGTCCGACATCGTGCATATCAGCAAGGCGGATTACAACCCTTCAAACGGTGATCTTTGCGTTTCTGCACATTCCAGTGACGATGCAATGCTGACATTGACTGCCGACTCTACGCCTGTTACGACCCAACTTGACGCGACTCCAAAAACCGGATGTCCGGCAACTATCGCCAATGAACTGACCGCTTTGGTGCAATTTCCTCTCAACCGGGCTCCTGACAAGGTTCGTGTCATATCGGGCCTGTTAGGCGCCGCTGAAAAGCAAGTGACCGTTCTTGCCAATACCCCCGACAACACTGCCACGCTTATTGCTAACGGCGATACATTCCTAAACATACCCGGTGCAGGTCCTCAAGTGCTGGATGTCGGCGCTAACGATGGACCAAACGGGACTGGCGGGCAAGCCGGTGAGATCGTCATCGTAGATCAGCCGAGCATATCCAGTGTCGATGCGAATGGGCAAACCACAACCGAGGTCGTGGGCACGATAACCGGTTCTCTGACGGGCGGAACAGCTACGCTCACCGCTAATTCGGGTGCCGCCGGAGTGGCCACGTTTACTTACCTGGTAAGAAACGCCGACAATGTTTCGAATTTGGCAACCGCAACAGTTGACATTCAGTTTGTTGCGGCGCCGCCGACGGGCAATGCAGATAACTTCGCCGTGCTAAGAACCAATAATACCACTGGTTTTACAGCGAAAGTCTTACAAAACGATGTCGCGGCAGTCGGCACTACAATCGACCCTGCAACGGTGGTCATTGGTACGCAAGGCACAAGAGGTGTCGCTACAGCAAATGCCGACGGCACGGTTACTTACAAACCGAACGTAGGTGCGACTGCTGGAAACGATGCCTTCTTCTACACCGTAAAAAATACGGCGGGTAATGAATCCTCAGCTACCCGTGTGGATGTGGTCGTTGAAAATTCGGCGGAATCGGTGAGCATTCAGCGCAACAAGTATACCGGACGCTGGGATTTGCGCTTTAGTACGAGCTGGTTTGGTGCACCGCTGACCTCAACGGGCAGTTGCTGGTTGGTACGCGTTGCCAATACCAATATCGCGACGCCAAGACGAATCGGCACGGTATCGGTCGACGCTACCGGCTCTGTCCAAATGCAGCCGCAAGGCACCAAGCTGTACAACGCAGCCAATTATGATCCTGCTGTTGACGTACCGTTGCTTCCGGCAAAAACGAACTACACCATCCGTTGCGGTACCTCGAATCTGGTAACTCCGTTGCCGACCGCTTCCGCTTCAACAGCCGACAATACGACGACCTCACCTTAAGGATTGATAAAACTCGTAAAAGGATTGGACATTGCCCTGCCGAAATGAATCGGCAGGGCAATGCTCCCTCTCTCAAGATTATTACGACTTATTAAACAATCACGAGGACTATCAACATGAGAATATTAAAACTCTTTTCACTGGCCGTATTATGGTTCTGGCTAGGCTCGCCGGCACAGGCGGCACCTAGGGCGATTTCCGTAATGGCAGGGGGAGCGACGACTTATTCCTTCTTCATGGTGGATGCTAAACGACTTAACGGCCGCACAGTTGCGCAGTTGCAAAATGAACTGCAACAACAGCTGGATTCGAATTCCACCGGCCTGACTGCGTGCTGGGTAACCGGCGATCTTAATGCGACCAATATCAATTGCGGTAACGGCGCAATGCGCTTTGGCAACACCGAGTTGTATACCTACAACCTGGAAACCAATATTGCCGGCGTTGCTTTTGTGCTAGACAGGGCGATTCGCGAAGCGCAGGGGGCAAACTTTATTTCTCCGAACGTCACGGTCCCGGGCGATACGACCGGCAGGGTGGTGCGAATCCACTTCAACCGGCGGGTGGCGCAATTCGGCATGTTAGTCGATGCCGGCGCCGCAACCGCGCCTTCAGTCAACGCCATCCAGTTTATCGTTAACCAACAAACCATTCCCATACAACCGCTTGTGCCCGGCACAGCTAACTTTGTCGGAGTGGAGGATCCCCAGGGATTTAGCGATGTCACCATCATCGCATCGGGAACGCCGCGGGCCTGGATTGCTGACCAGTTCTCCTACGTCCCTTTGGCCTCTTTATAAGGAACCATCATGAACGCAAAATCAATACACACCCGCATTAAGTGGGTCGCCTGCCTTGCGGCCTGTTTGCCTTTTGCCGCGGCCAATGCTGTCCCGCAATACAGTGTTTCAGATCTTGGCGGCTTGGGGGGCACCTATAGCCAGGGATTGGGCGTCAATAACAGCGGCTTGGCGAGCGGTTTTTCGTATCTTCCCGACAACGCGTCCGAACACGCTATCGTCGGCCAGGACCCGGTATTGCCGCAGGATCTCGGCACGCTCGGCGGAAGCTACAGCCAAGCATATGGCATCAATAACTTGAATCAGGTGGTAGGGGCTGCTTCGCTATTAGGAGATACTTTTTACCATGCTTTTCAATCGCAGGGAGGCGTAGCGTCCTTACTTTCACCGATTAAGGACCTAAGCGTACTCGTTAACCCCGGCTATAGCCGTGCATTTTCGATTAACGACAACGGCCAGGCCACAGGATTTTCGTCTACGTCATCGGGAACGGAACATGCCGTAATCTGGGAGAATAACGGCGCGATAACCGATCTCGGCACCCTCGACGGCACCGGCAATAGTCAAGGCGTAGCCATCAACTTGTCCGGCCAAGTAGCCGGTTTATCAACCTTAACCGGCAATAAAGCCCCCCATGCCGTTTTATGGGCCAACGGCACCAAACTCGACTTGGGGACGCTGGGAGGCACACACAGCGCCGCTTATGCCATCAATGCAAACAGCGAGGTCACCGGCAGCGCCACCCTCGCCTTGGACGCCGCGCAACATGCTTTTTTGTGGCAGCCTAACCAAGTTCCGCCGATGAAAGATCTTGGCACACTGGGCGGCAACTTCAGTGAAGGCTACGGCATCAGCACTGCCGGCGACGTGGTCGGCTATTCGACGACGGCCAATGACGCCGCCCAGAAAGCTTTCCTGTGGCAACTCGGAATCGGGTTACAGGACCTGAATGCTTTGATTGACCCGGCCAGCGGTTGGACGCTGCTGGAAGCCCATGCCATCAGTGACGACGGCACTTATATTACCGGCATCGGCACGTTTAGCGGACAGCGTCATGCCTTTCTGCTTAAGCGCCAGGTTACCGATACGACTCCGCCTGTAGTCAACGTCCAGATTACACCGGCAGCGCCTACTGCATCCGGATGGTATTTATCAGCGCCGAGCATAGTTTGGTCGATAAGCGATCCTGAGTCGGCTATTGCGTCCAAGGTGGGCTGCACCGACATGCCATCGGTTGCCAACACGGCACCGGCCGGGCAATCTTTCTCCTGTAGCGCGACAAGTGCGGGCGGCTCCACCGGCCCTGTGACCACACCCGCAATAAAAGTGGATACTACCCTGCCCGTCTTTGTGGATGTGCCCGCCGCTTTCACTCAAGCAGCGACCGGCCTGGACGGCGCCGTGGTGAATTACACCGCACCGGCGGCCTCCGATACCTTCTCCGGGATCAGCCCGGCAGGCGTAAGTTGCGCACCGGCTTCCGGATCGATCTTCCCTCTCGGCCCTACCTCGGTCAACTGTTCAGTCAGGGACAACGCCGGCAATAGCAGCAATGCCGGCTTTGCCGTAACTGTCGCGGATCAGACTCCTCCTGTAATCACCGCTAACGTGACCGGCACAGCCGGGCAAAACGGCTGGTTCATCGGAGCGGTCTCCGTAGCGTGGAATGTTGCCGACGATCAGTCGGCACTCACCTCGACAACCGGTTGCGCTACGGCGAACATAACCTTAAACGGTACCGGCCAAGTCTTTACCTGTACGGCAACCAGCGCCGGCGGCACTGCGACGGCCAGTACCCAGTCCATTAACATCGATACACAAGCGCCCAGCTTCCCCAGTTGTCCGGCTTCGGTCACCTTGACGCAGGGCCAAGCATTGGCGCAGCCGACTGCCACAGACAATCTGACCACGCCAATAGTTACCGGCGCTCCAGCCAGTCTTCCGCTGGGAACGACAACGGTAAACTGGACAGCCACCGATCAAGCAGGGCTTAGTGCTAGTTGCGTCCAACAGGTGACGGTCACGGCACCCATTTCGGAAACGATCGCGACCACCAAGTCTCAGTGCAAGAGGATCAATGCTACGTCTGGCGAATGGTTAGTACAGGGCAGCAGCACTATCTCCACTAACAACAGCATCCAACTGTATTCGACGGCCACTGTTCCGGTTGACCTGACCGGCAACAAACTGGGCGCGGCCGCGCCGGTGGCGAAAGGGGCTTGGCAGTTCCAGGCCAAACCCGGCCCGGCCTGCACGACGCCGATCAGCTTGCGATCCACTGCCGCCGGCAAGGTTCTGGAAAGA
>JBAQYH010000854.1:0-3170 GCA_049299935.1 Methylobacter sp.
GCGTTGATCTACCCGGCCATCCTGTTGGTCATGTCGTTGGCCTCGCTGTTTGTGATGCTGACCTTTGTCGTGCCGCAGTTTTCCGAGATGTTTGAAAGCGCGGGCAAGGCGCTGCCGGTATCGACCCAGATTGTGGTGGGGCTGGCCGAATGGTTGCAAAGCTATTGGTGGGTACTGGTTTTGGGCGTTGTGTTAATCACCGGGTATATGAATCTTCAGATGGCCGACCCGGTAAAAAAGAAGGTTTGGGACGGCCGTTTCTTGAAACTGCCGCTGGCCGGGACGATTATCCTGAACAAGGAAACCGCCAACATCAGCCGTACACTGGGGACTTTATTGGGTAACGGCGTGTCGATACTGGCGGCTTTGGTGATCGTCCGCGAAACTGTAGACAACCTGGTTTTGGCGGAGGCCATTCAGGATACCGAAGAGCAGTTGAAACAGGGTAAAAATATGTCGGACGCCTTGCTGGAAAAAGGCATATTCCCGAAAATGGCGATGCAAATGAGAAAAATGGGCGAAGAGACCGGACGCCTGGAAGAAATGCTGCTGCGGGTGGCGACGATTTACGATAAACAGCTTAGAGTGGCGATACAGCGTATGCTGGCCTTGCTGGAGCCGGCGTTGATCATTTCATTGGGCTTGATGATCGCGGGCATCATCGTGTCGATCCTGCTGGCTATCCTGAGCGTTAACGATTTGGCTTTTTAAGAGGAAAACATTATGAAAAAAATAGTAAGACACAAGACGCAAGGCGAAAGGCTAAAGGCGAAAAAGGCAGGCTCTTTGCGGCTTTCGCCCTTCGTCCTTCGCCAGCGCGGTTTTACCTTGCTTGAGTTGTTGGTGGTGTTGGGCATTATTGCGATGCTGGCCGGGATAGTCGGGCCGCAGGTCATGAAGCATATGGGCGAATCCAAAACCAAAGCGGCCAAGGTGCAGATTGAAGATCTGGCGGCCGCCCTGGATATGTACAAACTGGATTTGGGCAATTATCCGAGTTCCGAGCAAGGCTTGAAGGCCTTGATTGAATCGCCCGACAGCGCCAAACGCTGGAATGGCCCCTATTTGCGCAAAGCCAAAATGCCGCTGGATCCGTGGCAGCAGGAATACCATTATGTCGCTCCCGGCGAGCACGGGAAATTCGATTTGTTCACCTACGGCGCGGACGGCAAGGAAGGCGGCGAAGGCGAAGATCAGGATATTGTTAGTTGGGAGTGAGGCGAAGGACGAAAGGCGAAAGGCAGATGTCAGAAGTCCGGCATGTGCGTTACGGCCGCCGTCATACCGGCAGGGATTGCCGGTATCCAGGATACATGGATGTATTCGGGCGTCCGTAACGACGTGATTTTCCAGTGACTCGCTACTCTTCGACAAGGCTCAGGACAGGCGTGGGAATGCATCCTGAATGTGCTTCGCTGAGGGGCAAACCGCAACGCGGCTTTACCCTGCTGGAATTGACCGTAGTGCTTTTTGTCGTGGTGCTGGGCTTTTCGGTGATCGGCCTTAACCTGTCGTCAGGGAGCGACTCTACAGAACTCAAGGCGGCGGCAAGGGACATCGTTTCAGCGCTACGTTATGCCAGAGGCCAGGCTTTAATGGCCCATCAGGAGACCACAGTCGCCATTAATCTGAGCGACAACAATTACATGGTCACCGGCCGGGGCAAGCTTTATCAAATACCCGCGGGTATTGATGTCACCGTGGTGACTGCGCAAACCGAATTAACCGGAGAAGGTACGGCGGGCATCCGTTTTTTTGCCGACGGTTCCTCTACGGGAGGAAGAATCACGCTGGAACGAGGCAATGCAACATGGAAAATCGATATCAATTGGTTAACCGGGCAGATCGAACTTGAAAGCGAATAGACAGCGCGGCTTTTCTTTACTGGAAATCCTGATTGCGTTTTCAATCCTGGCGCTTTCCTTAGGCATTTTGCTGAAGATATTTTCCGCCGGCGTTAACACCGCCGGCGTTGCCGAAGAATATAACGAAGCCGGTCAAATTGCGGAATCTTTAATGGCTCAAACCGGCGTGGAAACGGCCTTGCAGCCCAACGAAGCGACCGGGCTGGAAAAGGAGAAATACCGTTGGCGGGTGTCTGTCAGCCCGTTTCAATTCACGGCTGGGAATTTGGATGTCAAAGCCATAACGGCAGTGCTTTTTAAGGTTAAGGTTACCGTCAATTGGGGTGATGGTAACGCCGATGATAGGCAGGTTGAGTTGGTCACCTTAAAGCTGGTTAATAAAGAGTTATGAGCGGTAAAAGCAAGGCGAAGGGCGAAGGGCGAAAGGCGAATTGCTCAAGCGGTAGGGTATGCATCGCGCACCGATTTTCCTGCGCCGCGCCAAGTTTAAGAGATGCGCAGGGCTTTACGCTGATTGAAGTGCTGATAGCCATGACCCTGTTAAGCATCATGGTGGTGTTATTGTTCAGCAGCTTGAGAATTTGCGCCAAAAGCTGGGAGCAAGGGGAAAGCAAGATCGCCGAGGTAAATGAGGTTGCGGTAGTCTATAATTTTTTTCAGCGGCATTTATCCTCAGCGATACCCGTATTGAATGATTTTGTTGACCAAGACGGCGCGAATGCCGCAAGCCAGTCGGGAACTGGCGCGGCGGCGGAAAAAACACTCTCTTTTCAAGGCAAAAAACAGTCCTTGCAGTTTGTTTCGGTTTTTCCAGCGAGTGCCGGCAGGACAGGGATGCAGCTGTTTTCCATAGAGGCGCAGGAGCAAGAGGGCGAGCAGGTTATCAATGTGACCCTGACGCCGTTTTTTCCGGTGACCGAGGGCGAAGAATGGCGCAAGGAAGAGGTGGTCTTATTAAAACATGTCAGCGATTTTTCGCTGGCTTATTTTGGCGCAGCCAATGATGCGGGCGAAAGCAGCTGGCAGGATGAATGGCTGGACAAAGACGTTCAGCCCCGATTGGTCAAGATCAGCATCAGCACGGCAAATGACGTTTTTTGGCCGGAAATGATTATAGCGCTTAAGGTTGCAGGCGGCAGCGCCCTGCCTGGAACAGGTGGGGCAGCGGGTAACGAACCGGCGGAGGATCGCGATTGACCCGGTCTGAGGGCTTTGCCCTGGTCCTGGTTTTGTGGGTGTTAAGCCTGTTGACCATTATGGCCGGCAGTTTTGCGCTCAGCATGCGGCGGGAAGCGGCCATTGTGA
>JBAQYH010000855.1:0-2918 GCA_049299935.1 Methylobacter sp.
GGGATCATCAACATGTAATAAATAGCAAATAGCCTGCCAACAGGCGAGGTAGGATCATAAGATTTGATTTGTCTTTTAATAACATTAGTTTGGCTTAAACAGGAAAGAACAGCAGAACTGCGCGATATGATTGGTTTGACCTCAGTATTTGGTGGTTCCTCAAAATATTGAGGGTAACTGTATCAGTTCATGCTTGCCTTCCACTTACGTCTGTTCATGTAACTAATTGTTGTTAAATAGAAATATAAGATTATGCCCTTCCTTTGACTCTGGGCTGGATATTTGCATTTACTGATTGATAGAAGCAATCTTGTAAGTCAGGAAACAAGAAAGTCAAATAAAAGGTACGGAGGAAAAACATGGTTGCGATAAGGAGAGTTATTTTGATGCTCATCCCTGGTGGTTCACAGCCCATTCAACCTTACTCTCAGATCCGGGGATACCATCAGAAGCAACGTCTTATGACCTATAGGCAGATAGCCGTTATCTTTATCCTGCTGGCGTTTAGCCAAAGCGCATTTGCCGCTGATATTCCAAGCGCCGGCAGTCAGTTCCAGCAGATCCCGCCCTCACCGGTCATACAAAAAGAAGTCCCAAAAATCATCGTCGAGCCGGGCATCGCGCCGGCCATCCCGGAGTCCGCGGATCAGGTCAAGATTCTGGTTAAGTCGCTGCACGTAATCGGGCAGACGCGCTATTCCGAAGCGGAACTGATTGCCGTCACGGGGTTCAGGCCTGGCAGCGAATTGATGCTGTCTGAGCTGCGTGTGATGGCATCAAAGATTGCGGACTATTACCACAAAAACGGGTATTTCGTGGCGCAAGCTTACCTGCCCGCACAGGAAATCAAAAACGGAGCCGTGACCATTCTCGTGATCGAGGGCCACTACGGCAAGGTCACGCTGCAAAACCAGGCGAACCTCTCCAATTATGTGGCGGACAAGCTTCTTGGCGGCCTCAATAAAGGAGACTTAATCGCCTCCGCACCGCTCGAGCGCCGTCTTCTTCTGCTCTCCGACCTTCCCGGCGTGGAAGTCAAATCAACCCTGGTCCCGGGCGCCTCCGCGGGAGAATCCGACCTGATCGTAGATCTCACACCGGGGCCCCGCATTACGGGAAGTGTCGATGCGGACAACGCGGGCAACCGTTATACCGGCGAATACCGCCTGGGGGCGACGGTGAACTTTAACGAACCGCTGGGCTATGGCGACGTCATCACCTTGCGCGCTGTGACTTCCGGCTTCGGGCTGTTCTACGTGCGCGGCTCATATGAACTGCAACTGGCGCAAGCGCGGGCCGGGGTCGCCTACAGCTTTCTGGAATACCGGCTGGGCAAGGAATTTGAATACCTGCACGCCAACGGCACGGCGCATATCGCGAGCGTTTACGGCAGCTATCCCCTGATCCGGTCACGCAACAACAATCTTTACGCCGGGCTCGCCTTTAACGCCAAGACTTTTCAAGACCGGGTGGACTATTTTGCCACGGTCACCGACAAGCAAGCACAGGTATTGGTAGCCGGACTGTATGGAGATCATCGCGACAATTTATTGAGCGGCGGGTTTTGCAGTTATTCGCTGACCTGGTCCGGCGGCAATCTTGACATCAAGACTGCCGATGCTCGCGCAATCGACGAGAAAACGGCGCAAAGTAACGGCCTGTATAACAAGATCGGATTCGGCGCCCTCAGGCTGCAAAACGTGACCGAGTCCATCGCGCTTTACGCATCGATCAACGGGCAATTCGCCTTTAAAAACCTGGATGTCTCGGAGAAGATGGAGTTGGGGGGCATGTATGCCGTGCGGGCCTATCCGGAGGGCGAAGCCTATGCGGATGAGGGCTATGTGCTGACTGTGGAAGGTAGACTCAAACTGCCCAAATACTTCGAACGGGCGCCCGGGCAGATGCATTTGATAGGATTTTTCGATACCGGCTCCGTCCGGGTGAACAAGAATCCCTGGACGGACGGGGAAAACAGCAGAACCCTGAACGGCGCGGGGGTGGGATTCAACTGGATGGCCTACAATAATTTTTCGGTAAAAGCTTATTACGCCTTTAAACTGGGCAATGAGGCGGCAACGTCCGCCCCGGACGAGTCGGGAAGATTCTGGATTCAGATAGTGAAATATTTTTCATTATTGTGAACGAAACAAATAATTGTCATGGTGAGCTCGTCGAGTGGTGAGCCAGTCGAACCATACATTCACCATTCCCTTCGACTAGCTCAGGGCAGGCTGGGCTCAGGGTGACAGCGGTGACTTTTACGAGTGCATTAATAGTTAATCGGCAAATAGGAATGAAGAGGTTACCCAATGAAACACATTAATTTAGGCCAGACGATGAAAACAATGGCAATTTGTCTGATGATTGTATCATTGGGATCTGATGTTTACGCACTGCCCGGAGGCGGAGTCGTGACGGCCGGCAACGCCGGCATTACAAGCGGTCCTGGCGGCATGACGATCACCCAGACAACGCCCAGAACGGCGATCAACTGGCAGAGTTTTAATATCGGACAAAAAGAAGCGGTGCGGTTCGTGCAGCCCAACAGCTATTCCGTGGCGCTCAACCGGGTGTTGGGTTCGGATCCATCCAGCATTCAGGGCAGTCTTTCCGCCAACGGCCAGGTTTTTCTGATGAATCCCAACGGCGTCCTGTTCGGCAAGGGGGCGCAAGTGAGTGTAGGCGGGCTGGTTGCTTCCACCCTCAACATCACCGACGGCGATTTTATGGCTGGCAGATACCAGTTTAACGGTGCGGGCAATGGCGCTATCATCAATCAGGGATCAATAACCGCCGCCGACGGCGGCTATGTCGCCCTGTTGGGCGCCAACGTCAGCAATGAAGGTATCATCTCGGCCCGACTAGTGTCATGTCAACCTTGTAATGTCGTAAAAAATGTGGTAAGTAATCTTCAT
>JBAQYH010000856.1:0-2426 GCA_049299935.1 Methylobacter sp.
CCCCTGTGCACGAGCAATACACCCGCAACATGGCGACCGGCGCTTCAACCTGCGACTTGGCGATCATCCTGATCGACGCCCGCTACGGCGTACAAACCCAGACCAAGCGGCACAGCTTTATCGCCTCGTTGCTGGGCATTCATCACATCATCGTCGCGGTCAACAAGATGGACTTGGTCGATTACAGCGAAGCGACCTTCAACAAAATCAAACAGGACTATCTGAATTTTACCCAGTCGCTGGCTTTGCAGGACATCACCTTTATCCCGATGTCGGCATTGGACGGCGATAACGTGGTCAATCCCCGTGCGCACATGCCCTGGTTTACCGGCCTGCCGTTGATGGAAGCGCTGAACAGCATCGAAATCGCCAACGACCGCAATTTCAGCGATGCCCGTTTCCCCGTCCAATACGTCAACCGCCCCAACCTCGATTTTCGCGGTTTTTGCGGCACGGTCGCCTCCGGCATTTTCAAAAAAGGCGATCTAATCACCGCCCTGCCCTCCGGTAAAAGCAGCAAAATCAAGTCCATCGTGACTTATGACGGCGAGCTGGAACAGGCTTTTGCACCGATGGCCGTCACCTTAACGCTGGAAGATGAGATCGATATTAGCCGCGGCGATATGATCATTGGCGCCGAACAAACCCCGGCAACCGTCTCGGACAAATTCAAAGCCACTATCGTCTGGATGGCCGAAAACGCCCTGACACCGGGCCGCCAATACATCATCAAACTGGCGACACGCAGCGTGCCGGGTTCCATCGCCACGATTCATCATCGGATAGACGTCAACACCCTGGAACACCATGACGCCAGCGAATTGCACTTGAACGAGATCGGCTCCTGCACGGTTTCAGTCAACGCGCCGGTGGTTTTTGATGCGTACAAAACCCATAAAGGCACCGGCGCGTTCATTATCATCGACCGACTGACCAACGGCACCGTCGGCGCGGGCATGATTACCGGCGGCACCGAAGAAGAAAGTCTGCAACCGGTGAGTCCTGCAGAGCGCGCCGCGCGCTTTAGTCAAAAAGCCACGGCAATTGCCCTGACTGGTTCAGCCGGCAGGGACATCGCCTACCAATTGGAACGGAAGCTATTTGACAACGGTCATGCAACAACCGTTTTAGAGACTGAAAATCCATCGCTGACAACCGCTATCAAAAACGCCGGATTAATTTGTTTATGCGTCAATTACAGCGCTAACCTGGCGGACATGAGTTTCGATACGGATACGCAGGCTCTTGATGACATTTACAACGCGTTGAAAGATCAAAAGATCATCTATTAGAATCAGCTGGTTGGAGCGGTTTCGCCTAAAGTGCCTGCTTTGGGTAACCGCTCCGGCATAAGCGTAGCCTTTTTCAAATTCATCCCTACTTTTAGCAAGAAAATCAATTCTGATATTCGCATAAGATGAGGTAAGATGAAAAAACGCAGTTAATCCTTCAACTAATCGTGACAAGCCTGAAAAGCATTACCTTAAAATGAAAAATTCCGAATTCTCCAAAATAAGAGCTTCAGGCGTGGGCTATTTCATTAATAGCATTCAAACCTTATTTGTCGGCATGTTAAGGATATGGACGATTCCCATCGTATTAATGTTGAGTGTCGCTTCGGGCTTCACCACCTACTACGGCTTGTCTCATTTCATCACACCCTGGATTGCGCTGGTTATTACCGTTGCCATCCAATCCATTGTTGTTATTTGTTCGCTGGAAATTGCCGGCATGCATTGGCAAGCCAACCGTATCCGCTATTTTTCCGTGGTTTGCTCCCTGTTGATTGCGCTGACCGCCTCGGTTTCATTCTCTTATTTCAAGTTTTATGAAATTTCCGAGCAGGACACGCTGCACATTAACCGTTTGAATAAAATCAGGTCGGATGTAAAAACCTACGTAGACCGTGTCCTGGTCATTAAAGGCGAAGTCTTAAAACAACAGCGCTCCGATATGCAAAAAGCGTCGCTCGATGTACAGCAGGCCTATTTCGGAACGCATGCGCAAATTGTTGAAGGCTATAAGCATCAAGTCGGCGAAGGACCTTTCTGGAAACATTACAACCAGATTTATCAAGAGAAAAAAGAACAACAGACCAAATTCGATCATGATTTTTCCGAACTGGACAAGGACATTCAAAAACTGCAAGCCAGCATCAACGACCTGGATGTCGCGACGAATATTGAAGGCTCCTATTATGCGATGCTGGAGAACTTCCAGAATGTGCAGCTGAAGATCAACCTGTTATCCGGCAATATCGGCCAGATCTTACCGGAAGCCCCCTTATTGATGACCTACAAACAATTTACCGCCGATGTCCAGCCCTCGGCCGCCATGTGGTCCGATTTTTCGCTGTTCGCTTTTACTTGCGCGGCCATGGTCGATTTTTTCACCGTACTGCTGTCATACCGTCTTGAGTTCACCGC
>JBAQYH010000857.1:0-2034 GCA_049299935.1 Methylobacter sp.
AGCTATACCAGATTAACCGGTTTGAAAAATGGATACGAACCGGGGGCAGGGCCAAATATCCCAAGACGTCCGGCGTCTGGGAAGAAATTTATTACCATGTTTACCGCATTAAAAAGAACGAAAAAAAACGCAAAAAGAAACTGGGCAAAATGGTCGACCAGTTTCGCCAGTCCACTGAAGCATTGCCGGATGCAGCCGTCGTTTTGGGCGCCAATGACGAGATTGAGTGGGCGAATAAAGCGGCCAGGGAAGTTTTCGGTTTGCAGCAATCGGATAAAGGCCAGCGCATCCCCAACCTGATTCGTTTCCCTGAATTTATCCGCTATCTGAAATCCGGGAATTATAGCGAACCCGTCATCTTGCCATCCCCTGTAAACAACCGCATCACGCTGGCGGTGCGGATTATCACCTATGGCGCAGGCTTGCGCCTGTTATTGGCCCAGGACGTGACGCAGCTGAAAAAAATGGAACGGATGCGCAAGGATTTTGTGGCCAATGTATCGCATGAACTTAGAACGCCTCTGACCGTACTAAAAGGCTATCTGGAAACCTTGCAGGACATGGATGACGGCGAGTCGCCGCTATTGACCACCTCGTTTCAGCAAATGCAGGGACAGACCGAGCGCATGCAGCATCTGGTCGATGACTTGCTGTTGCTGACGCGTCTGGAAACCAAGCAGAAGAAAACCGAGTGCGTTAATATCCCGGCTTTATTGACCCAGATTTGCAAGGAATCGGAAACTTTTCACGGCAGTGTTTCTTCCCGGATCGAATTAACCCTGGAAACGGAGGCGCATATCATTGGCGAAGAACAGGAATTGCGTAGCGCCTTCACCAACCTGCTGGGCAATGCACTTAAATATTCGCCGGAAGATTCCTTGGTCAAAATGCGTTGGTACCGGTCCAGCGAAAGTATCGTGCTGGAGGTTGAGGATCGGGGCGAAGGTATTGCGGCGGCCGATATTCCCCGTGTTACCGAACGATTTTACCGGTCGGAAGTCAAGCGCAACAAGAAGGTGGGCGGCACCGGGCTAGGCTTGGCTATCGTCAAGCATGTGCTGATGCGGCATGATGCCAGGTTAAACATAACCAGTGAATTGGGCAAGGGCAGTTGTTTCAGTTGTCTTTTTCCGGTTAAGCGGGTTTGTAACTAACCCTGCTATCCGGTTTTTTTATTCACCACGAAGGGCACGAAGTTTATGTTTTTTCTTCGCCCCTTCGTGTCTCGGCAATTGCTCCTGCATTGCCACCTCCAGCATCCATACACGCGCTGCCGGCACTACTTGCCGCGCTTAGCCGGTAACTGCTGTTCTAATGCTGTCATGCGCTCATGTAATCGCGCCAACTCCCGCAAGATTTGCGTTTCGTCAGTTCCAATACGGGCGGTTTCCTGTTCGATTTGACGCACATCCATGCCCCAGGTTTTCATGTCCTTGTTCATCAAAATGACCGATAAGGTGGCGGTGAACAATGAGAATAAAATAACCCCGAATAAAATCAGCAATGCCGACAATAAACGTCCAAAGAACGATGCGGGGACGACATCGCCAAAGCCGACATGGGTCATCGTCACCCAGGCAGACCAAATGCCGTCAAGAGGTGTGCGGATGCCGGAGTCTACAAGATATAAAACAAGACCCGAGCCTATCGCCACGGAGACGGCAAGGATAAATAAATGGACGAAGCTTTGTTTTTCTTTTAAATCGGACAGTACATTCTTAAATGAGTTTAAGGCTTCTGCGACGGTTAGTAAAAATCTCATAAAACACCCATAATATTGATATGATTTGAAAAATCCATTCCGATATAGCATCGGATGCCTTGTCCTATTGTTCCGTATAAATATGAAGAGGCTCCATTCTATCACTGATTATCAGTCAAATCCGTGCCGCCTGGAGACGCCTGCTTTGGGTATTTGTGTTCTATTTTTCTAACCGCCGGGCAGTTACTACGGAAATCTATCATCCATGCTGATCAAAACAACATTCAAGCCCGCTTGGTGGTTAAGCAATGGCCATTTACAGACCCTTTATC